>CALCBL010000533.1 GCA_937897495.1 uncultured Burkholderiales bacterium | reverse complement strand
GAACTCCATGCTGACTGAGCCCGGGGCTTCCAACCATACAAGACGGGTGTTGGGTTTGATTTTGGCTGCCAGATCTTGAGGGTTCATGGCATCGTAGTAAGCATGCGATATGCCAAACGATGTCAACTCGCCTTCAGCCAGCACCTTGTTGGGGCCGTAAGAGTTGTCGGGCAACAAAATATGATCGCCCGCTTTCAAAACAGCAAAAGATGCGACTGCCAAGGCCATCAAGCCACTGGGCGTTAAGACACAATGTTTGCCACCTTCTAGCGCGCAAAGCCGCTCTTCAAGCGTGAAGCTTGAAGGCGTGCCATGCGTTCCGTAGGTGTAAGACGATTTGTCTTTCCAATCGCGTTGCCGCATGGCCGCCACATTGGGGAAGAAAACCGTAGAGGCTTTGAAGATACCCGGCTGAGGGGCCTGAAAATCAGGCGGTGGCGTGTAGCCGTGGTGAATCAGCTGAGTGGAAATGTGGGATGTGTTCTTTTCAGTCATCCCACCATATTACCTTTAGACTTTCCACTTATCCATTAATTTTTCAGGATTCATGCTGTCGTAGCCTTCAAAGGGCTGATGAATCCAAGGATTGGTGGGCAGGTATTCAACAGAGTAGTCGGGTTGAAAACCAGAAAGGCCCTTGGTCCAAACAACCGCACTGCGCAGTTCTGTGATGGGTTTGTAATTGGTTTTCAACATGTCGACCACGGCATGCAAGGTGTGCCCTGAATCGGCCAAGTCGTCGACCAACAAAACGCGACCCGCAATTTCGCCTTTGGGGGTGGTAATGAACCGAGCGATGTCCAAATGGCCCTGCACAGTGCCCGCATCAGCCCGGTAAGAGCTGGTGGACATGATGGCCAAGGGTTTGTTGAAAATGCGAGACAGAATATCGCCAGGGCGCATGCCGCCCCTTGCCAAACACAAAATGGTGTCGAACTCCCACCCAGATTGATGGACCTTGATGGCCAGCTTTTCAATCAGGTTGTGGTATTCGTCGTAGCTTACGTACAGGTGTTTGCCGTCTTCAGTCAGCATGCAAATTCTACTAAGGTTAGTTCTGTTCACCCAAAGGTAAGGTCAGGTGTTGATGTCAATTAAAGGGGTGTTAAAAAAGGATGGTGCATCAAGATGGTGTGGTCGCGGTCAGGGCTGGTCGACACCAAATGAATGGGAACGCCCGTGATGTGCTCAATGCGCTGTAAATACAAGCGAGCATTGACAGGCAGTTTGTCAAATTGTGTGACGCCCACTGTGCTGTCTGTCCAGCCCTCAATGGATTCATAAATAGGCTTGCAACGCGCAATGTCGTCGGCACCCATGGGCAGAATGTCCACAATCTCGCCGTCCAATTCATAACTTGTGCAAAGCTTTAACTCTTTCAAGCCGTCTAGGACATCGAGTTTGGTAATGCACAAGCCAGACAAACCATTGACTTGAGCACTGCGCTTGAGCAATGCCGCATCGAACCAACCGCAGCGTCGGCTGCGACCCGTTGTGACGCCCTTTTCAGCGCCCACCGTGCTCATGTGCCAACCCGGTGTGCCTTCTTTTTCCCATTCCAACTCGGTTGGAAATGGGCCGCCGCCAACCCGAGTGCAATAAGCCTTGGTAATGCCTAAAACATAATGCAACAAACCGGGGCCCACACCTGAGCCTGCAGCGGCGTTGCCAGCCACGCAGTTGCTGGATGTGACATAAGGGTAGGTGCCGTGATCAACATCAAGCAGTGTGCCCTGAGCGCCTTCGAACAACAAATTGGCGCCTAAGCGGTGCGCGTCGTTCAGTTCGCGAGACACATCGGCCATCATGGGCTTCAAGAGTTCTGCATGTTCCATGGCCTCTTTGAAAACCACGTCAAACTGTACTTCACCATTTTTGACATAAGGCTTGAGTGCATCACCAAAGATGAACTTCTCTGAGCCCAAATAAGTTGTCAAAACATGGTTGTGCAAATCTAAGAGCTCTTTGAGCTTTTGTGCAAAACGCTCTGGGTGCTTCAGGTCTTGCACGCGAAAAGCACGGCGTGCAATCTTGTCTTCGTAGGCTGGGCCAATGCCGCGGCCTGTGGTGCCAATTTTTTCTGTGCCACCTTGCTCGCGAGCTGC
This sequence comes from uncultured Burkholderiales bacterium, assembly GCA_937897495.1. Taxonomy (GTDB): domain Bacteria; phylum Pseudomonadota; class Gammaproteobacteria; order Burkholderiales; family Burkholderiaceae_C; genus Limnohabitans_A. The sequence goes on along the minus strand of CALCBL010000533.1, from coordinate 4,720 downwards.
CTCACGCGCAACGTCTAAGGCAGCATGAAATGGCAAGATCAATGGACAAGCTTCGCTGATACGCAGGCGTGAACGAACCTCAACCCCCGCCTTTTCTAGACCCGCAATTTCTTCAAACAGTTTGCCTGCAGACAAGACCACGCCATTGCCGATATAACACTTCACACCAGCGCGCATGATGCCACTTGGAATGAGGTGGAGCGCCGTTTTGACGCCATTGATGACCAATGTGTGGCCTGCATTGTGGCCGCCTTGAAAGCGCACAACACCTTGCGCGCTTTCTGTCAGCCAATCGACCAGTTTGCCTTTGCCCTCGTCACCCCACTGGGTTCCAACAACGACAACGTTACGTCCTTTGATCATGTTCATTTTGTTTTGTTTTCAATGGCTTTTACAATCCACTGCCCCGCAAGCTCTAAGAGTTCGCGATCACATTGGAATTCATCTATTTCACTTTCGTGTCCAGGCAAGCTGCACACCACAGTTTCACCGTGCATGCGCAACTGCGCAATGGCCGAACGCAGGTCTGGGCGGGTGCCCCATGGCGCCCGAATGGCAGCTTTGAGACTGAGTTGCGGGACCACCCCCACCCATTGCTTCAGATCTAAGCTGAAACCCACTGCGGGACGATCACGGCCCATTTCGTGGCCAAAGGCGGCGCCCACACCGTCATAACGACCACCACGCACCACGGCATCACTGGCGCCTTTTGCATAGATAGCAAAACGCAAACCACTGTAGTAAGCATAGCCGCGAGCATCGGCCAAATCAAACTTGAAAGTGACATCAGGCAATTGATCGCTCAACCATTTCAACTGCTCAATGGCCAACTTGATTTGAGGTTTGGGCGGTAATTTTTGGAGTGCTTGCGTTAGAACTGAACTGTCGCCATACAGGTCAATGAGATTCATCAGTCCGGCTTGAATGCCTTTAGGAAAATTTTGGGTTAACTCAGCCAAAGCAGAAGCATTTTTACTGGCCAGTGCCGCAAAAACATCGCCACGCATGGCATCTGTGAGGGGCATGTCTTCAAGCAAACTGCTCACAATTCTGGCATCTGCCAGGTCAACCAAGACCTCACCCATTTGAGAAGCGCGCAAACAATCTAGGGCCAACTGCAAAACCTCGAGGTCGGCTTCTAAACCAGCATGGCCAAATATTTCGGCGCCCAACTGCAAGGGCTCGCGGGTAGCGTGGGGGCGGTCGGGTTGGGTATGGAGGACAGGGCCACAGTAGCAAAGCCTAGTGACACCTTTTCGGTTGAGTAAGTGGGCATCAATTCGAGCGACTTGAGGGGTTGTGTCAGCTCTTAGGCCCATCATTCGACCAGAGATTTGATCGACCAACTTGAAAGTTTGAAGATCAAGCGCTTTGCCAGTGCCCGTGAGCAAAGACTCAATGTGCTCAAGCAAAGGGGGTGATACCAACTCGAAGCCATAGCTTCGGGCGGTGTCTAGAAGCAATCTTCGGAGTTCTTCGATGTGTCTGGCTTCTGAGGGCAAGACATCAGCGATGTGATCCGGGAGGACCCAAGCGGACATGGCAATCTGGGAGGCTGTTAAAACAGGGATTTTACCGGTTCAAACAGGCTCTAAATGAAGGCCCCTAAAAGAAAGAGTCCCAACAAAACGATCGAAAGACCGAAAAACCGAATTTGACCATCTTCGAGCTGCAAGAGCTGACTGAACATTTCTCGCCACTTAAGGGGCGAGATGAGGGGCAGAAGCCCCTCAAAAATCAACACCAGCGAGATGGCCACCATGATTGAGGACCAGAAACTCACTTACTTCTTCACTGCGGGGGCTGCCTGGCTGCCTGAAGAATTGCCTCTCATGGTTCTGAAGAAGTCCGAGCTGCTAGGGTCTAAAACCATGACATCGCTCTTTTTAGCAAAACTGGCTTTGTAGGCATCAAGGCTTCTGTAAAACTGCGCAAATTGAGGGTCACGGCCAAAGGACTCGTTGTAGATTTTGGCGGCCTGTGAATCGCCTAGACCTTTGATTTTTTGGGCATCGCGGTAAGCATTGGCAATGGTGACCTCGCGCTGGCGATCGGCATCAGCACGGATTTTCTCTCCCTCTGCACCGCCCGTAGAACGAAGTTCGTTGGCAACGCGCTTGCGCTCTGCCTCCATACGGCGATAAACCGATTCGGTAATGGCATCGACATAGTCAACTCTTGTGATGCGAACATCGACAACGTCAACACCCCAAGGCTTTTCGCCGCGCACTTTTTCGAGGACTTCGCGCTTAACGTCATTCATCAAGTTCTCGCGACTTAAAGACAGCAAGTCCTTCACAGTGCGCTTGTTGATTTCTTCTTGAAAAGCGTTTCTAACCACTCGGTTCAGTTGATTGGCACCAGCCTTTTCATCCAAGCCAACATTGCGGATGTAGGCCAGGGGATCTGTAATGCGCCAACGAACGTACCAATCGATCACCACACGTTGCTTTTCAGCAGTCAGCATGGGCTCGGTGTCGGGACTGTCAAGGGTTAACAAACGCTTGTCAATGTAAGTGACGTTTTGCAAAGGGGGTGGCAGCTTGATGTTCAAACCAGGCTCGGTAATGACTTCTTTAATTTGACCCAAGGCATAAACCACGCCAAATTGACGTTGATCGACCACGAACAACATGGAGCTGGCCAAAGCCAGCAACAGCAGCAGGGATGAAACCCATATTCCAATACGATTCATTTTGCTGCTTCCTTAACGATTTTCACGGTCACGAGATCGAAGACTGTCGCGCGATCTGGGATCAGGGGGGGCGCTGCTGGGTGCAGAGCTTGAGGCTGCGTTGTTAGCAGTTGCATCGACAGGGGCAGTGACTGTCGAGGGTGTCGCGGTCATTTGCATCAATTTATCGAGTGGCAGATACATCAGGTTAGAACCTTGCTTACTGTCGATCACCACCTTGGTGACGTTGGAGTAAATTTGCTGCATGGCATCTAAATACATGCGGTCACGCGTTACTTGAGGGGCGTTTTGATACTCGGGCAAGATGGCTTTGAAACGCTGCGCATCACCTTCTGCTTGCGCCACAATTCGCTCGCGGTAGGCCTGAGACTCTTCCTTCAAGCGGGATGCCGCACCCACTGCACGAGGCACAACATCGTTGGCATAAGCTTGCGCTTCATTTTTGGCACGCTCGCGTTCTTGGCCCGCCTTGAGCACATCATCAAACGCAGCCTGAACTTGTTCGGGCGGGCGAACGCCGCCTTGTTGCAAGTTGATGCCAACCACTTCAATGCCCACCTTGTAACGATCCAAAATGTTTTGCATCAGGGCTCGAACTCTAGGCGCAATCTGATCGCGTTCTTCTGACAAAGCAGAATCCATTTTCATTTTGCCCACCACCTCGCGCACGGCTGTTTCAGCAGCTTGCACAACGGCTTCTGTGGGGTTTTTGCTTTCAAACAAATAGGCACGTGCATCGTTTAAGCGGTATTGAACGGCGAATTTGATTTCGACAATGTTTTCATCTTCCGTGAGCATGGCTGACTCGCGAAGACCGGTGGCTTTGATGACGTTGTCGCGGCCAATGTCAACAGAACGAATTTGCGTGACAAACACCAACTCATTTTTTTGAATGGGGTAAGGAAAGCGCCAATTGAAACCAGCACCAACCGTGGACTTGTATTTGCCAAATTGAGTGATCACGGCTTGTTGTCCCTCTTGGACAATGAAGAAGCCTGTACCCAGCCAGATCAGGAGCAAAGCACCCAATATGGCACCAATGCCTAAATTGCGAAACACGGGAGGCAATCCATTGAAGGGAGAGCCATTGGGCTGACCTTTGTTGGGTGGGCCGCCATTTTTACCACCCAAGAACTGCGAGAGCTTGCGACTGAGGTCACGCCACAACTCATCCAAATCTGGAGGACCAGAAGATTGACCCGGTCGGTTGGACGAGTTGCCTGGATTTGAAGGTTGAGGATTTGGAGGCTGCTGTTGGGAACCATTGGCACCTGGTGGATTGCCAGGCGCATTGGTGCCATCTTGACCTTCAGAAGCAGGTTTGTCGTCGCCTCGGCCCCAGCGTTGATCGTTCAAATTGAACATGCCACGAAGGCGCTGCGGCAAGACTGACCAGCTAAATGCACGGTATTTGGAATTCATTCGCTTTTCTACGTTTTTATATGACTGCTCTCATTGTGCACAATCAGAGCGACAATTATGAAAAATCATCTTCATTTTCCCCGAAATTATCAAGGTCAAAGCGCGGGTCAGATTCACTTTCGGGGTTTGAAACTGTTCGAAGCACTTCTTCTGCCAGCATTTGACGCAACATTGGCACGCCTTGTCCAGATTGGGCACTGACAAATAGGCGCTTCAAAGGAACGCCATCGACTTCGTACAGGTCGAACATTTCAAGCGGTTGACGCTCGGGCGGGATCGTGTCTATTTTGTTAAAAATTAGCCATTGCGGCACATCTTCTGCCCCAATTTCCCGAAGCACCCTTTTGACCTCGTTCATTTGCTCTGGAAAGTTTGGGTTGGAAGCATCCACCACATGCAGCAACAAGTCTGCGTCGGCAGCCTCTTGCAAGGTGGCCTGAAAGGCATCAATCAAGCCATGCGGTAAATCTCGAATAAATCCAACGGTATCGGAAACCGAAGCGCTGCGGCCAGCCTCCCCCAAATACAGTTGGCGCGTGGTGGTGTCTAAGGTGGCAAACAACTGATCAGCAGCATAGGCCCGCGCTTTGACCAAGGTGTTGA
>CALCBL010000532.1 GCA_937897495.1 uncultured Burkholderiales bacterium | reverse complement strand
CGTGAGGCGATCAATTTGGCGTCGGTGGGCACCTTGGAGCCTGCTGGCATGGTGAAGTAGGTGGCCCAGTTTTCTTCGCAAGTGATCAAAGTGCCCCAAGGCGTGATGCCGGTGCCGCAGTTGTTCAGCGTACCGCGCGTTGTGCTGCCAGTGGTATCAAATTTTGTGACCATCATGGCCTTCAAATTGGCCAGTTCGGCAGCAGGCCCAGTCACAGTCATGACGGTTTCAGGGGTGATTCTGCGGTTCAAAGGCGATGTTGCGTTGTAGCCGGTGGGTTTGCCACTCGAGTCCAAGTTCACTTCAACCAAAGTAACGCCGTGCATCAAGATTTCTTTGATGGCTTCAGACGCGGGACGAGTGCCCAAGGTCCATTGGCCAAACTGATCGAATTTTTTGCCGATGGCAGCGCCGGAAGTTTGACCCGTTGGGTGGAAGAAGTGCGCTTCTGCAGAGCTTTCATTGTTGACGGCCAGCACGGCCTTGTCGCCAGCTGCGTAGCTGTAGCTGCCTTTGGACTTGCCGTTGGCGCCGATGTAGAAAATCTCAGTGCCGTCGTGCTGGTCGCCCACACGGTTGGCCCAGCTTTCAGCGTCGTCGGTGCCGGCATTGGAGTAGGCAGCAACGCCTGTTTTCATGGTGTCGCCAGTGGCGTGCAGCATTTTGACTGTGTAGCCTGCAGGAACCAAAATACTGTAGGCCAAGCTCTTAGCGACCGGTTTGAATTTCATCAAGGTGCTGCTTGCGAGTGCGGGCAATGTGTTGCCGGCTGTGGTGACGCCGCCGCAACCGGGCAACATGGGCAATGCAAACATGGAGGCCAGACCCAAACCGCCGCGTAAGATATTTCGGCGTGAAGGGTTGCTCAGGGCTTTGTCAAGAACTTCTTGGAAGTGCTCGTTATTGGATTGGTTGTCGATGGGATCGAATGAGTTAGACACTGTGAGCTCCGTTGTTAAAGAATTTAATTGTGAACAGCTGTTGTGACGTTTATGTGACTAGCAAAGTAGTCGAAAAAAATTAAGGTTTTACGTTGTTTCTTGCCTCCCCCTCAGTGCTGTGGGGTACCTACTTTTTAATTGGGGTCAGAGCAGAATTAATTGGTTCCAACAATTAGTTTTCTGGCCCCAAGCTAGGACTTAAAATTTGGACATGCGGTACATGTCCATTTTTTTTGCCTTTCTGATTTGTACCAGCGCAAGCGCATGGAATCCTTTTTCAAATGAGGAGGTCATTGATGTTGCTTTGTCTAAAGTTGAACTACAAAAAGTGAAGTTCAATGCAGGTTGGGCCAAGGGAGAAGATCAGACCCTTATTTTTGAAGTGACCAATGGGCTGCAAGGGCCTATCCAATGTGGCGCAGCCAATGTTGAACTGAAAGATGGGAA
>CALCBL010000531.1 GCA_937897495.1 uncultured Burkholderiales bacterium | reverse complement strand
TGATTGACCAAATTAATGTTGATCTGACCCCATTTATTGAGCCCCCCTTAGCCTTTAGCCCTTTAGATTGACCAAATTAATGTTGATCTGACCCCAATTAATTAATGCCATCGATCAATTGGCCGAAGGCTTGTTGCATTAGGCCTGTGTCGGTGCCTGCGGCGAGCATGGTGTAGCCCATGCCTTTGGCGCGCTCTATCCAAACTTGATCAGTGGCCATGAACCCCGCTACCTTGCCATGCTTGCGCGCAACTTGGGCCACATGCGTCATGGCGGCTGTGAATTTAGGATGGTCAAACTGTGCAGGAATGCCCATGAAATTCGACAAATCAAAGTGACCCACCCACAAAACATCGACCCCATCTACCGCTGCAATCTCTTCCACATTTTCCAAACCTCTCTCGGTTTCAATTTGCGCAATCAGCAAAGTGCGCTCATGGTACTGACGCATTTTTTCGGCCACATCGCCGCCCATGTAATCGCATTGAGCAAAACCAAATGCCGCCCCCCTGCGGCCCACACCCGGATAACGGCAAGACTGCGCCAGACGTTCGGCTTGTGCGCGACTTTCCACCATGGGCACCATAACGCCGCGCGCGCCAATGTCTAATGCACGGGCAATCCAGGTGTACTCGCCGGTGGGCACACGCACCATGGGTTCAATGGGCAAACCGCGGCATGTGGCAAACAACCATTTCAGAGTTTCATAACCCAACCCCGTGTGCTCCATGTCGTAGATGGCAAAGCGAGCACCGGCATTGGACAAAATGTTGGACATGCCCGGTGTGAAAAATTCAAAAATCATGGCGCCGGCCACTGTTTGGCCAGACATGATGGTTTGCTTCAGGGGTGCTTGAGTGCTCATGTGAATCTTTGTGAAAAAAATGAAGAAGGTTTAAGAAGTGACAACATGCGGCGGTTTTTTACCGTGCATCACATCAACAGCGGCTTTGAAGGCACTTTCAGCCAGACCCTGCATGCATTCATCGGTAAAACAAATGCCATGGGGCGTGACCACCACATTGTCCAATTGCAGCAATGGGTTGTCTGCGGGCGTGGGCTCGACCTCAAACACGTCTAGGCCTGCACCTGCAATTTTTTTCTCCACCAACGCGCGGTACAGCGCAGCTTCATCGACGATGGGGCCGCGTGCGGTGTTAATCAGGTAAGCCGTGTTCTTCATGAGCGCCAACTTGCTGGCGTTGACCATGCCGCGTGTTGTGGCATTCAAGGGGCAATTGACGGTTAAAAAATCTGAGCGTCTAAACAACTCATCTAACCCTACCAACTCCACACCCAATGCAGCCATTTGAGCGGCATCGGCATAGGGGTCGTGGGCGATGAATTTCATGTCAAAGGGTTTGGCCAATCTAAACATCTCGGCGCCAATATTGCCCACGCCAATTGAGCCCAAGGTGCGGCCCGTCAGGCCCGTGCCAATGTGATCAGATTTTTCTGCCCACCGACCCGAACGCGTCAGGCGGTCTTTGATGCCCACCTTGTGCGCCAACATGAGCATGAAAGTGATGGCCGAAACTGCCACAGGGCGGCGCACACCATCGGGCGCAATGGTTAGATAAATGCCTGCCTTTTGGCAAGTGGGCACATCGATGGTGTCATAACCCACACCAAAGCGTGCAATCAACTTTAAGCGAGGCTTGTCTGGCCCAAGGCTTTCCGGCGTAAACCGCACCAGCATGGCGCATATGGCGTCGTAACGCGCGGCATGTTCGGGCCGAATGACGGGCGTCTCTTCCATGTACTCCCACACCAGGCCCGGCTGATTAAGCCATTCAAACACCTCTTGCCCAAAGATGGGCTGACCCTTGCTGGTTAAGACATCGTGCGTGATGCCAACACGAAAAACACCCGACTCAGAATCGCTCATGCTTGCTCCTGTTAAACCCGATAGAACCCATCTTTCACAGCTTGCCAAGCTATTGAATGGCTTATTGGGCTACTTTAAAACCCGTTGAGCCGAACAGCAATAGGTAAAACATCTCCTCGAAAACCCGAATAGCGAAGCTTTGCATCAACTTCATAATGCATGACATCTGTTTTTTGTCCGTATTTCCTTTACCCAAACCTTCAGGAGCCTCCGAATGAAATTGAGCAAATTAGTTTTAGCCATGTGCTTGGCCACAGGCGTCATGTCCACCGCAGTTGCGCAAGTTGTCATGCGAAATGCTATTTCCGTTGCGCAAAACTCGCACGCAGGGGAGGCCATTGACACTTTGGCCCGTGAGGTGGAAAAGCGAACCAATGGTCGCATTGTGATCAAGAATTTTTACTCTGGATCATTGGGTGGCGAGCGTGAAGTGATGGAGTCTGTGCAGCTTGGCACTCAAGAACTGGCTCACAATTCAACGGGTCCAGTTCCCAACTTTGTCCCTGAAACTCGCATCTTAGATGTGCCATTTTTGTTTCGCGACAAGGCCCATGCACGTGCTGTTTTAGACGGTCCCATTGGCCAAGAGTTGCTTTCCAAATTCGAAGCTAAAGGTTTCAAGGCCTTGGCTTGGTCCGAAAACGGTGTTCGACACATGACCAACAGCAAGCGACCCATTAATGAGCCGGCCGACTTGAAGGGCCTGAAAATGCGAACCATGGAAAACCCAGTGCACGTGGCGGCTTACAAAGGCCTTGGCATTGTGACAACCCCCATGGCTTTCCCAGAGGTCTTTACCGCCTTGCAGCAAGGCACTGTTGACGGTCAAGAAAATCCTTTGTCAGTCATCATGGCTGCCAACTTTGACCAAGTTCAAAAGCACATCTCACTCACCGGACACGTCTATTCGCCTTCTGTGTACCTCATGAACAAAGCTGTTTGGGACAAGCTCAGTGCAGGCGATAAACAGATCTTCCTTGATGCTGCCAAAGAGGGTGTGAAAGCCAACCGTGCACGCGTGGACAAAGACGATGCCAATGGTGTGGCCGAGTTGCGCAAAAAAGGCATGACCGTGATCGAGAACGTGGACAAAGCCAAATTTGTTG
>CALCBL010000530.1 GCA_937897495.1 uncultured Burkholderiales bacterium | reverse complement strand
CCCAATAAATCGAGCAGGGCACTTTCAATGGCGGTGACGGCATGGATGGCCACGCGCAAGTCAAAGGTTTGATTGCCACGACCACCGGCATCGCGATCTGCAAATTTTTGTTGCAGGCTGTTGAGCAAGTTCTTGGCGTTGCCAATGCTTTGACCTTCAACCCACTGGCAAGCGTCTTCCAATGTTTTGCGAATTTTTTCACCACCCGGTACTTCGCCTATGCCGGTGTTGCCGCTGGAGTCGGTCAGGATCAGGATGTTGCGCGTGAAGAAGGGGCCATGAGCACCGCTGAGGTTCAACAGCATGCTGTCCCTGCCTGCGACGGGGATGACTTGCAATTTCACGACGGTGGGGGTGTGGTGGGTGGAGGTCATAGGGTTTGTTCGGGTTAGCCTGTGTCATTCTATGAGGACGACACGCTATCATTGATCTCGTGAACCCTGACATTCATTCAAGCATTGTGATGCACCCTGCAGACAACGTGGCCATTGTGGTGACGGCGGGAGGCTTGAAGCTGGGAGATCGAGTTCGAAAAGCTTTGTCCCAAGACAGCCTGGTCTTATTGAGTGCTGTGCCTCAGGGACACAAAGTTGCCTTAAGTGCTATTGCAGCTGGTCAAGCTGTGATTCGCTACAACGTCAAGATTGGCAATGCCAAAGTCGACATTCCAGCGGGCAGTTGGGTGCATGAACGTCTGCTCGACATTCCTGCAGCCAGAGACTTTCAAAACTTACCCATGGCCACCGCGCCACAAATTCCCATAGAACCGCTCTCTGGCTATACCTTTGAGGGCTTCCGCAATTCAGACGGCTCCGTGGGAACGCGCAACATTCTGGCCGTGACCACCACCGTTCAATGTGTGGCGGGTGTCGTGTCATTGGCCGTGCAAAAAATCAAAGACGAGTTGTTGCCTTTGTATCCCAATGTGGACGATGTGGTGGGCATTGAGCACACTTATGGTTGCGGTGTGGCCATCGATGCGCCTGATGCCGTCATTCCTATTCGCACACTGCGCAACATCAGCCTCAATCCTAACTTCGGCAATGAAGTGTTCGTGATCAGTTTGGGCTGTGAAAAACTACCACCGCAGCGCTTGTTACCGCCAGGTAGTTTTCCATTGGTCGACGAAAGAACGGCCGCCGACGGACCCGATACCATTTGTTTGCAAGACGACCAGCATGTGGGCTTCATGTCCATGTTGCAGCACATTGTGGAAGGCGCCAAGCCACACTTGGCGCGCCTAAATGCCAGACGCCGCGAGACGGTGCCTGCCAGTGAGTTGGTGGTGGGCGTGCAGTGTGGTGGCAGCGATGCATTCTCTGGCGTCACTGCCAACCCTGTTGTAGGTTTTGCGGCCGATTTGTTGGTTCGCGCTGGCGCCACCATCATGTTCAGTGAAAACACCGAAGTACGCGATGCCGTTGAACAATTGACACACAGGGCCAGCAGCCTTGAAGTGGCGCAAAGCATTGTGCGAGAACTCGATTGGTACGACCGCTACCTAGAAAGAGGCCATGCAGACCGCAGTGCCAACACCACACCTGGCAACAAAGCTGGCGGCTTGTCTAACATTGTGGAAAAGGCCATGGGCTCTATTGTGAAGAGCGGCAGCTTGCCTATTCAACATGTGCTGTCCCCTG
>CALCBL010000529.1 GCA_937897495.1 uncultured Burkholderiales bacterium | reverse complement strand
AAACGTAATAACGCGCCAAAGATTCTGCAATGCAAGCGGGCTTTTCTGAGCCCTCGCGCTCGATGCTCATCTCCCATGTGAACTGCATGCCATTGCCATCAATGGGCACGGCATTCAACAATTTCATATGGCCGCGCAATTTACTGCCCACTGGCACAGGGGATGTGAAGCGAACTTTGTTCAAGCCATAGTTCACGCCCATGCGTACATTTTCTATTTTGATGGCGCTTTGCGACAACTTCGGAATGAGCGACAAGGTCAAAAAGCCATGCGCAATGGGCGCGCCAAATGGACCCGCCTTGGCTTTTTCGACATCGATGTGAATCCATTGATGATCGCCAGTAGCCTCGGCAAACATGTTGACTTGCTCTTGCGTGATTTCGGTCCATGGCGAAACCGCCACGGTTTGGCCAATGCACGCTGCGAGTTCTTGAAGGGTTTGAAATATTTTCATAGGATGCACTCTAACCAGCTTTTCATCAGAGATCAATCACGACATTACCTAGTTGGCCGGCTTCAACGGCTTCGTGGGCTTGCACAATTTGATCCAACGAAAAGCGAGCGCCAATGGTGTGCTGAAGTTGCCCTGCTGCCAGCAATTCGTTTGTGCGATTGACACACCAAGTTCTGTCTGCCGGCAACAAGTCGTAGACCAAGAAAAATTTCAAACCAAGGGAGTTAAATAACAGGGGGCGAAAGGTCAGAGGAATATCGCCCACCACATTGGAGCCATATCCAATCAATTGTCCATGCTGCGCTAGGCCACCTTGGGTGACCCACTGCGATGCCGTTGCAAAGTCCATGTCAATGATCACATCAACACCGCGGCCGCCACTGAAAGCTTTCAAGCGCTCAAGCACTGGCTCTGTTTTGTAAAAAATGGTTTCAACAGCACCTGCGGCCTTGGCATGCTGTAAAAAATGGTTTCAACAGCACCTGCTGCTTTTGCGTGTGCGGCCTTCTGCTCTGAACCCACTGTGCCAATGACTTGACCGCCGTATTGCGTCACCATTTGGGTGATGTAGTGCCCCACTGCAGAAGATGCGCCAGTGACTAACACTTTTTTGCCACGCAAGTTTTCGTTGCCTGCCAAGTGCACGGCTTGAACTGCTGTCAAACCCGGAATGCCCATGCACGCACCGGCTGCAAAGTCGGTGTTGTCTGGCAATTTCACGGCTTGGGTTGCAGGCAACACAATGAATTCAGAGGCGGTGCCATGAGGACGCTGCCACTGCGCATTCCAAATCCAAACACGCTCGCCCCCACACGTTGCGTTGAGACGCCCTCGCCTACAGATTCAATGATGCCAGCACCATCGCTGTGCGGCACCACCCATGGATCGGTTAAGGGCTTTGCGCGGCGCGATTTCACATCGGAAGGGTTGACACCCGAGGCGGCCAATCGAACACACACTTCGCCTGCGCCGGGAGCCTTGAGGGGCAAGGACCCCAGCACCATCACATCGCGGGCTTCACCATTTTTTTCATACCAAGCGGCACGCGTTGTCAAAGTCGAGCTCATTCCT
>CALCBL010000528.1 GCA_937897495.1 uncultured Burkholderiales bacterium | reverse complement strand
GCTATTTCGACATGCTCAGAGCGCCCGGTGTGCGAGGTGCTATTTTGGAAAGATCCAATCAAACCATTTACACAGATCCTGTGCCTCGCTTGAAAGCCATTAAGGCCCCGACGCTGCTCATTTGGGGTGAGCAGGATCAAATGATTCCGAGCACCAATGCCCAAAGCTACGCCAATGTTTTGTCAAATTCCACCACGGTGCTGATTCCGAAGCTAGGCCACTTGTTGCAGGAAGAGCAGCCCGAAAAAGGTTTGGCGGCTGTGATGCAATTTCTTGACGGTCAACTTTTGATTAAGAATTAAAAATGTCTGTAGCACCCAAGCTGCCACTCAATTCGAAGCAACTCAAGGCGTGTGCCAATCAGCCTTGGGACCCATGTTCTTGCTCACTCAAAATTTGCAAAGGTTGGGAAAGTGTCAGCGATGACCGCTGGCCTGCCAAACAACTGAAACTTGAGGGCACACTGCGCCGCGAGTTGGCGGATGGTGAGTCAGAGCTGAGCTTCAAAGAGTTTCACCCAAACGGCACGCGATATGACTCGCCAGAGGCGCCCATTGCCTTGAACTATTTTCCCTACAACCGCGCCGATGTGTATGGCTGCCAACAATGCGGCTGCGCAGTTTTAAAGTACACCGAGTATGGTGGCTACTACATTGACCAACGTGTGCGATTGGTAGATGCCGCACTGATCACTGACGCGACTTAAACAGGTTTACCGCAAAGGAATGCAATAAATGCTGGCAGAGCATGCGGTAATTCATGACCCCGCCAAACCACGTGCTGATCTGTTCTGCACAAAACCAGTGGGTGCGCGTAAGCTGAAGGTTTGTGGGCCTCTTTTTCTAAATCGATGAGCTGTAGAGGCATGTTCGCTAATTCAGCATGCTTCAATAATTCATTCACTTCAATCTTGCTGTCAAATCGAAGCAGGCTGTAGCCCGTGCCCAGTGAGTCGTAGAGAGAAGTTCCGTTGTCGCGCCAAAAGTGAGGCGCTCTACAGCCTGGAAGGGTGGAGGGCGTGAAAGATCCCATGGTGTAAGCGGGGGCCGGCTCGGCCTCCTGAGAAATGATGGGAGATTTTTCGTAAAAGTAGCCGAAGTTCAAGCCTTCGCAACAAAACTGCTGCACATTCAAGTCATAAGCTTCTGCGCCCACCAACTCCCGCGCTGCTGCACCTTCAGCATCTGGGTCCTCAATGTTGTGCGGCACGGCGCGCCTTGCCTTGATCATCTTTTGCGCGTGGTTCATCACAAAGTGCGAAACCTGCTCAGTGATGGGATGCCGCTCGGCTTCATAGGCATCTAAGATGCCTGGGTCTGCCCATCCATTCACGACCTCACCCAGAAGCCACGCCAAGTTGGTGG
>CALCBL010000527.1 GCA_937897495.1 uncultured Burkholderiales bacterium | reverse complement strand
AGTGACGGCTAAAAGCTTGGGGGCCATCGTTGAATTTGATGTCCTTGCCTTTGCGCACGCGGGGCATGGCGCGCAAACGCTTGAGTTCATCGCCTAAGTTGTAGGGGCCAGCAATGGCGCGTACAAAGGTGCGATCTTTTTTACTGTGGTAGTGCGACTCATTGGGAACGAATTCCGTTGAGGGCGCTTTTTTGTCATCAGCACTCATGGTTTTCCTTTTGGATTAAAAAATTAATTTTCTTGTTTGAGAACGATGCAGTCGGAAGGATCCAACACGATATGAATAGGTGCTCCAACGGGTGTTTTTTGACTTGGGTGAACACGGGCCAACATGACTTTGTCGTTCACTTGCACCTGAAAATCAAGCACATCGCCTAAGAAGATTTTGGCAAACACGGTGCCTAAATAATGGTTGGTGTGACTGACGGGCGGCGTTGAATCGCTGAGGTGCACGTCTTCTGGGCGAATACACACTTGCACTTCTTCTCCCACATGAAAATCATGGATCATGGGGACTTGAATCGTGCCAATTTCTGAGTCAACCACCATGGAGTGGGCTGCAGCATCCACTGACCTGACGGTTGCCTTGATGAAATTGATGGTACCCACAAAGTCAGCGACGAACTCCGTGTTGGGCGTTTCGTAAATTTGACGCGGTGTGCCAATTTGCATGATGCGGCCATTGCGCATCACCGCAATTTCATGCGACAAGGCCAGCGCTTCTGACTGATCGTGTGTGACGTAGATGGTCGTGATGCCCAACTCGCGTTGAATTTTCTTCAACTCAAAGCGCATCTTTTCACGCAGCTTGGCGTCTAGGTTAGACAGGGGCTCGTCAAGCAACAACAACTTGGGCTCCATGACCAAGGCGCGCGCCAAAGCCAAACGCTGTTGTTGTCCACCTGAAAGTCTTGTGGCATCGCGGTCTGCATATTGCGCCAATTCGACTGAATCCAATACCCGCATGACTTTGGTTTCAATGTCTTTGCGAGAATATTTTTTTTGCCCCACTTCCAATGGAAAACTGGCATTTTGAAAGACCGTCATGTGGGGCCAAATGGCGTAGGACTGAAACACCATGCCAAATCCACGTTTGTTAGGCGGGATAAATACTTTCTGCGCTGAGTTGTAGACGGCAGTGCCACTGACAGTGATCACGCCTTCAGTGGGTTTTTCCAAGCCTGCAATCGATCGCAAGGTGGTTGTTTTGCCACAGCCGCTCGGGCCAAGCAAAGTAAAAAGCTGACCCTCTGGCACTTCAAAGCTCACATCTTGCGCGGCCTTGACGACGACACCTTTGTCACTCACATATTCCGTATGCAATCCACTGACATTTAGCACTTTAATTCCTTGTTTTAAATGAAGTCAGGCAAGGCCGCGTTGGCCTTGCCCACCTGCAACTTTTTTAGCTGTCTTTGACACCAAAGCGTTTGCCAGCCATCTGAGCGATGCCGACCAAGACCAGCAAAAGCAAAATGAAGAGCACGCTCAAAGCGGACAGCTCCACATACTGCCCGTTCTCCCACAGCTCCCAAATCACAATGGAGATCACTTCATTGCCAGGGCTGTACAAAAGAATCGAAGTGGACAGCTCGCGAATCGAAACAATCATCACGTAAATCCAGCCAGCCACCAAGCCCGGCTTGAGCAATGGCAAGATGATGCGGCGGAACACCGTAAACCAACTGCCCCCACTCATGCCACCCGACTCTTCCAAGTCTTTGTGAATTTGCAACATAGACGTGGTGCTGTAGCGCAAACCATAAGGCAGGAAGCGCGTGACATAGGCCAACAAAATGATCCAAAAGGTGCCATAAATCCCAATGTCAAACGTGAGATAGAAAATCATAATGGACACGCCAAGCACCAAGCCAGGAAACACCATGGGCAATGAAGCCAAGTTGTCCAACAACCAGCGGCCGCGAATTTTTGTTTTCACCACAATCCAACACACAACGGCCGCTAACAACATCACGGCCGTCGCTGTTGCGAACGACATCCACAAACTGTTTAAGACTGCGTTGCGGATGGATTCGGAGCCCAAAATATAGCGGTACCCGTCCAAGGTGATGCGTGACAAAGCTTCGACAGAAGGTGGTGCATAGAATTTTTGCAACGACGACCACAAAAGCACTAAAAAGGGCAGAACAACAATGAACAAAAAGTAAACAATGAAGATGGCCATTGTGAAGTAGCGCCATAAGCCTAAATCGATGGTGCGAGGACGGAAACCTTTGCCCGTCACGGTGGCATATTTGCTGCCTGTCGATGAGATACGAGACTGCACATAAATGCCGCCCGTGGTGAGCAGCAACAAAATAACTGAATAACTGGCCGCCAATCCAATTTGGCTTGGATACTGGTGAATGGCTTGGTAAATGGCAGAGGTGAAGACTTGGATGCCTGCGGGCAAGCCTAAAAGTGCAGGCACCTCAAATGAGGCAATGGTGTTGACAAACAAAGTCAGTACCGTGGCCATGATGGCGGGATAGGCCAACTTCAAGGTAATGCGGCGCAATGTATTCAATATGCTAGAGCCGCTCATGACAGCAGACTCTTCAAGCGAGGGGTCCATGGCCTTGAATGCCGACGACATGAGCAAGAACGCCATCGGCGAGCAATGCAGTGCATCGACCCAAATCATGCCCCACATGGAGTAGATGTTGAAAGGCGGTGAGTCAAGGCCAAAAATGGCCATCGCCCAAGTGTTCAACAAACCAATCTTGGGGCTGGCCAACATGATCCAGGAGATGGTGAACAAAATGCCTGGAATGATGAGTGGCACGATGGACAAGGCAAAAAACAAACGCCGCAAAGGTGTATTGGTTCGCTCGTTCATCCAAGCCAATGCCGTACCGATGACAAACGCCAACAAAGAAGTGCCCAACGCAAATTGCACTGAGTTCCAAAAAATAGCCACTGTTTCTGGGTTGGTATACGCCGTGACGTAATTACCCAATGTGAAAACCGACGGCGATGAAGCGGTCTCTGGCGTGTGGAAACTCTGCCAAATCATGAAACAGAATGGGACCAAAGCAAGAATGGCCACCACCACCAGGCTGATACCGATGACCACCCACTTGGCGTCAAATGCTGCACCAAACTTAGGGCTTGCAGTTTCTGCGACTGAACTTTGCACGAATTAATTCTCCAGAATTACGCTGATCAAATCAGAACCACTTACTCGTTCTTTTATGCGGAACTACAGTCCATATAAAGGCACAAAGGCTATTAGGCGGGAATCAACCAAAAGTGTCAAGAGACGGCCGGACGGGTTTACCCTAGCGGGAGTTTTCCTCTCATGAATCTCGAAGGCGACTCAGGTTGGCGTCTTTTCAAAGCGTTTAATTTGAGTCATCATTCTTTTATAAGGAACGATGTTCTTTTAAGCGGGAAATCGATATGATGTCACACAAAGGCTTGTAGCACCCAAAATCTTTCGTCCTGCAAAAGCTAATGAGCTCACCATCATGGCTTAGGCAGGGCGTTCATTACAAACCCAGA
>CALCBL010000526.1 GCA_937897495.1 uncultured Burkholderiales bacterium | reverse complement strand
TGGCTCATCCATAAAATCAGTTCTTCGCTCAAGCGACTGATGTGCACCATGCTCAAAGAAGCAGCTGCTGTGAATTCAATGGCAAAGTCGCGGTCGCTGACGCCATCCAGGCTGTTTTGGCACACACAAGCTTGGCCCTGCTCATCGACCATGCCCAAACTGATGGCCACGCGCTCGCGGTCAAGCGGATAAGTGGTGCCAGCCAATGCGGCAGAACCCAAGGGCAGGCGGTTGGTGCGGCGACGCACATCGGCCATGCGTTCAGCATCACGCGCAAACATTTCGACATAAGCCAACAGATGATGCGCAAAGCTCACGGGTTGCGCCACTTGCAAATGCGTGAAGCCTGGCAAGATAACTTCCACATTGCGCTCAGCCACTTCGATCAATGATTTTTGCAAATCGTTTAACAGCGCGCTGATGAGGTCTATTTCGCTGACCAACCACAAGCGTACATCGGTGGCCACTTGGTCATTGCGGCTTCGGCCTGTGTGCAGACGTTTGCCTGCATCCCCCACAATTTGCGTGAGGCGAGCTTCGATGTTGAGGTGGACGTCTTCCAGGTCCAGTTTCCAATCAAACTGACCCTTGGTAATTTCGTCGGTAATCTGCGCCATGCCGCGCTGAATGTCGGCCAGATCTTGGGTGCTGATGATTTTTTGGGCCGACAGCATTTCGGCGTGAGCCAGACTGCCCTGAATGTCCGATTGCCAAAGTCGCTTGTCGAAAAACACGCTAGAGGTATAGCGCTTGACCAGGTCGCTCATGGGCTCGGAAAACAAGGCCGACCAGGCCTGGGACTTTTGATCGAATTGGTTTTTAGTCATTTCCAGATTTTATCGGTTTGCGGGGCTTGTGATGCCTGCGGGCAACTTAACAGGTCTTTTGTCGTGCTAGCATTTGATTTAATTGAAAAATTACGAACAAGTCACTGCTTGATACCCCTTATGTCCTCCAATTTACAGCGCCCCATCGTCATTGCCACGCGTGAAAGCCGTTTAGCCTTATGGCAAGCCGAGCATGTCCAGGCCATTCTTCAGTCTCGCGGTCACACGGTGCGGCTACTTGGCATGACCACACTGGGCGACCAAATTTTGGATCGAAGCTTAAGCAAAGTGGGCGGAAAAGGCCTCTTTGTGAAGGAGTTGGAAGTGGCGCTTTCAGAGGGTCGGGCCGACATAGCAGTGCACTCCCTCAAGGACGTTCCCATGGACATGCCAGAGGGCTTCGAGTTGGCCTGCGTCATGGAACGAGAAGACCCCCGTGATGCCTGGGTGTCTGGCCAATACGCCACTTTGATGGACTTGCCGCAAGGTGCCGTGGTGGGCACGTCCAGCCTGCGCCGAACCGTTTTGCTCCGAGCACTGCGCCCTGATTTGAAAATTGAGCCTTTGCGTGGCAATTTAGACACGCGCTTGCGCAAACTGGACGAGGGCCACTATGCCGGCATTATTTTGGCTGCAGCGGGTTTGAAGCGTTTGGAATTGTCCAGTCGAATTCGCCATGTCTTTGACACTGACCAAATGTTGCCAGCGGCAGGGCAGGGTGCCTTGGGCATTGAAATTTGTACTGGCCGAGCCGACTTGATCGATGCCTTAAAGCCCTTGGCCCACTCAACTTCTTGGTTGGCTGTGGCGGCAGAGCGTGCCGTCAGCCGTGCCATGGGCGGCAGTTGCTCTATGCCTTTGGCGGCGCATGCCACATTGTCTGGTGCCACACTCAGCCTGCGTGCTGCTTGGGGTGACCCAGAAGGCTCAAGCACCTTGGTCACGGCTCAAACGGTTGCTGATGTGGGCAGTCTAGAGCAGGCTGAAAGCTTAGGGACTCAAGTTGCGGCAGAGCTGAGGCGCGGCGGTGCCCACTGATTCAGCCCGCCACCAGGCCATGACGCAAGTTGTGGTGACGCGGCCTGAGCAAGATGCAAGCGCTTGGATCGATTCATTGAATGAAGCTGGTTTCAAAACCACTCGATTTCCATTGCTCCAATTGACTGAGTTTCTAACGACTCAAACTGCCTTAGAAGCTTTGGCGCTTTTAAAACTCAGCCAAGCGGTCATGTTTGTCAGTGCCAATGCCGTTCGATTTTTGGCGCTCGCACTTCGTCATCACCCCGATTGGGTTGATCACTTTCAGGCAGCGCGTGCTTGGTGCACGGGTCCGGGTACAGCGGCCGCTTTGGCGCAGTGTGGTGTTCCTACCGGCCAGATTGATCAACCTGCATCGCAGTCAAAACAACTCGATTCAGAGGCCTTGTGGGACGTCGTCGCTTCCCAAGTGGTTCAAGGCATGAATGTGCTGTTTGTTCGCGGTGCTGATGAGTCGGGAGTGACAGCAGGTCGAGACTGGTTGGCCTTAGAACTTGAAAAAGCGCACGTCAAGGTTTCTGCCATTGCTGCCTATCAACGCACCCCCACCCAATTGACAGAGTC
>CALCBL010000525.1 GCA_937897495.1 uncultured Burkholderiales bacterium | reverse complement strand
GTCAACAAACGATTGCCGCTCAAACGGAACGAGCCCTTGGAGTTGAAGTTCAAGTTTTCAGTTTCAGGAATGATGTCAATGGCTGATGTGTAGTCATAGCGGCAAGAAACACCTCCTTGAAACAGCGAACCTGGAGGTGCGCAAGTTGGTGCTGTGATGTTGCCAGACTTGATGGCACCGGCCGTGTTGTAGTAGTTGAAGTTGGCAGGGAATGTAGTGCCTGAAGTTTTGTTCAAACCATTGGCTGGAATCACGCCCGTCGCGCCAAAAGCACGGTCCGTGGCTTTTGCGGATGCTTGAGTCTTGTTGTCCAAAGAGAACCACAAGTTGTAACCGTCTTTAGACAAAGAGCCTTGACCACCAGAGAAGGTGAAACGCTTGATCTGACCACCTGCTGTTGAAGGATTGGTATTTTCAACGGCCAGGTCCATGCCTTGGTAATCACGTTTCGTAATGAAGTTGATCACACCACCCACAGCGTCCGTACCGTAAATGGCCGAAGCGCCATCACGCAACACTTCGACGCGGTCAAGTGCTGCAAAAGGAATAGCATTCAAGTCAACAGCGCTAGCGCCAATGCCGAAGAAGGCCAAACGACGTCCGTTTAACAAAATCAATGTCTTGTTGGAACCCAGGCCACGCAAGCTGGCGTATGAGCCACCACCGGTGCCAGAGCCAATGCTTTGGCTACCACCCGTGCTAGATTGGCTAGCAGAAATACGCTGCACAATTTCTTCTGTGGAAGTCACACCCACAGATCTCAACTCGTCGGCTGAGTAGATGGAAACAGGCAGTGCGCTTTGGTTTTCAATCGAACGTTTGATTGAAGAGCCTGTGATGGTCACTGTATCAACCTGTTGAGCTTGTGCAAATTGCATG
Source organism: uncultured Burkholderiales bacterium (assembly GCA_937897495.1). Classification (GTDB taxonomy): domain Bacteria; phylum Pseudomonadota; class Gammaproteobacteria; order Burkholderiales; family Burkholderiaceae_C; genus Limnohabitans_A. Next base: position 352 of record CALCBL010000525.1, on the reverse strand, counting down.
CTCGCCAGCGTCAAAGCAGTGCCACCGAAAGCCAAGCAAAGTTGGCGATTCAGGGTGCTGATTTTGAATTGAGGCATTATTGAGTCCTTTTGTATCTAAATGAATATGAGTTTGAACATAAAAATGATCTTTCAAAGCAACCAAACAGGAGTGTTTGGTCAAAAAAAGACTAAAAGTTACATTTCAATTACCCATGTCCTAAATATGTGACAAAACCGAGAAAATTACTATTGTGACTTTCGTAATTGTTAAAAAAAAACAACGCCCTTAGGCGTTGCTTTTAATTTTTGAAAAATGAGGATGTTTAAACGCCGCCAATGCCCCCAACGACATGGCTGAATCCACCATCGAC
>CALCBL010000524.1 GCA_937897495.1 uncultured Burkholderiales bacterium | reverse complement strand
ATGATGGAAGGTGGGATCAGGATCCCCAATGTGCCCCCCGCTGCGATTGTGGCGGAAGACAAACTTTCTGAATTCCCATACCGTTGCATGCTCGGGTAGGCGACTTTCGCCATGGTCGCCGCAGTTGCGAAACTTGAGCCGCATACCGCGCTGAAGCCTGCGCAGGTGACCATGGTCGCGAGCGCAAGCCCCCCGCGCACCGGCGCTAGAAAAGCGTTGGCCGCGCGGAAGAGGTCGTGCGAAATGCCTGTTCTTGACAACACATTTCCCATCAGGATGAACAGCGGAACAACTGCCAGCTCATATGAAAAAACGGCTTCGCTCAGCGTCATCGGCACCATCACCCGTGCGACGTCCCAGCCATTTAAAAACGTGATACCCCCGATGGAGACGCTTAGCAACGCGATCCCGAGTGGGACGCGTAGGAAAGCCAATACCAAAACAGCCAGGAGGCTATAGAGACCGATGGTCATAGATCGCTTTCAGTGGAATGGGCGACAGGTAAGCCCGCCGTGAGTGCTGCGACAGCGGCAAGTCCTGATGTGAGTGAGAGGTAGGCGTACATCCAGGCGCGCGGAATACCAAGCGCTTGGCTCACCTCGCGCATGGATTCCGCTTCACCGACGGAGACTGCAAATTCAAAAGCGATCAGTCCGAGAACACTTGCAATCAGACCGTTGACAATGTAGTGCCACACACGCCATTGGGGTCGTAGTAGCCATGAGTCAAACAAGTCAATGCTCAGGTGGGCACGCCGCGCAGTCAAAAGCGGCAGCCCAGAAAACACAATCACGGCCATCAGGTGTTCAGTGATGTCGTGAGCGCCGAAGACCGGTGTGTTGAACAAACGCCGACCGATCACATCGGTAAACGTCAGGAGAACCATGCCGCCCAAAAAGCCCATTAAGAGCACTTGAACGAGTTGTTGAAGTCGAGCGTTGAGGGCGGTCATGGCAGCTTACTTGGTTAAAGACTTGTACTGGTCTTCGTAATATTTCACCACGGCTTGACCATCCTTCACGCCAAAACTTGGCGCCTTGGCGTACCACTCTTTCAGGAGGGTGCTGCGAATGTCCGTGACCATCTTTTGCAGCGCAGGGTTAGGCGCGTTGAAGGTGTGACCGTCTGCGCGCATCTTCGCCTCAGCGCTCTTCATTTGCTTGTCGAATTCCTGTCCCCAATGGCGTGAGAGTGACTCGCCTGAGACGCGCATGATGGCCTTTTGGTCGGCGGCAGACAGGCTGTTCCACTTGCCCTCATTGATCACCACGAAGAAGGTGGCGTCGTAGAGGCCCTCTGGGACGATGGTGTGGTACTTCAGCTTGCCATCGAGGCGGAAGTTGACGACTGACTCAAGGCCATGAAGTGACGCATCAATCACACCGCCTTCCAGCAACTCATAGGCTTTCGTTGCTGGGGCGGAGACGGGAACGGCACCCATATCCTCGAGGATTCGCTTCTGAATCGGACCCCCCATACGGACTTTTTGGCCTGCCAAGTCTTCCGGGGTCACGATGGCTTTGCTGCCGTGGTTGAATTGGCCGCCGCCCAGCATGCCAACGCCCAACATCACGACGCCCTTTGCAACCTCGTTCTGCGCGAGGTACTTTTGGTAGGTGCGCCACAGAGCGACCGAGGTTGCTTCTGTGTTTGAGCCCATCATGGGCATTTCGGCGAACCACATCATCTGGAAGCGCTCGGGCTCGTATGTGAAGTTACCCCATGTGATGTCGGCAACGCCTTTGCGCGCCAACTCCCAGTGTTGGGGTGGGCTGCCAACGGCCTTCGGCAACATTTTGATGGTGACGCGACCTTCCGTGGCTTTTTCAACCTCAGCCATCCAGGGTTGCAAGATGTCTTTTGATAAAAAATGGGTGGGGGGTACCCAGCTCGACATTGTCAAAGTGGTTTGTGCCTGTGCGACTGCGCTGGCAGCGACGCAGCCTAGCATCGTCAAAGCAACCAAAGACTGTTTTAGAAAGTGTTTGCGGTTCATGATGTCTCCCTTTTGGGTGTTGTTGAAAAGAATGCTAACGCGAGAGTGGTCCAAAAATCAGCGCCGACTGCGATGATGTCGTCGTTGAAGTCATAGCCGGGGTTGTGGACCATACAAGCCCCATGGCCGTCGCCGGTGCCATTTCCAATGAGGAAATAGCAACCAGGTACCTGCTGCAACATGAAAGCGAAGTCTTCGCTTCCCATCAACATGGGGCCGTCGGGATTGACACCAGCGGCGGGCGCCATGGCTTGTGCGGTTTCTATGGCGAATTGGGTGGCTGTCGAGTCATTGACCAATACGGCGTAGCCTTGTCGCCAGTCGATGTCTGCTGTCAAACCGTAGCTCTGTGCTTGACCATGAATAATCGATTTGACTTTCGACTCCAGCAGGGTCCGCGCTTCAGGGTTGAGCGCGCGAACACTGATTTCAAGTTTCGCGACGGCTGGGATCACATTGTTGGCGTGCCCTGCATTGACCGCACCGACTGTGACGACGGCGGGGTGCAGGGGGTCAACATTGCGTGAAACAACGGTTTGAAGCGCCATCACAATGGAGGCCGCTGCAACAACGGGGTCATTGGCGAGGTGGGGCATGGCACCGTGACCGCCACGACCGGTCAGGGTCACAGTTGCGTAGTCGGAGGAGGCCATGGCTGGGCCGTTTCGAAACACCAATTGACCCGTGGTCATGCCTGGCATGTTGTGGGCGGCAAAAATCATGTCGCATGGGAATCGCGTGAACAGGC
>CALCBL010000523.1 GCA_937897495.1 uncultured Burkholderiales bacterium | reverse complement strand
TCGTTCGTAACACCTCCGCAGCCCACCAGAAGGCTGATGGCCACTGTGCAGGTTACATAAAAATACAAGCGTTTGATTTGGCTGAGCATGGTTTTTATTTTCAACAGATGGTGTACTTTAGCGCAAGCTGAATGGCATGTGAAAAAAGTCCGCATCAAGTAAAAAACGCCTCGTCAAGAGGCGTTTTGGAAGTCATGATCAACAAACAGTTAAATCAAAAGCGATACAGGCTTAAAAAGTGTACTTGGCTGTAAAGCGAGTGTAGCGACCTGTGTTGTTGTAGAGCCCAGAGCTGTAACCCTGCTGCACAGTGGTGCTGGTGTTAGAGCCAGGATAGTACGGTGCTGGCTTGTCAAACACGTTCGAGATGTTGACGCCCAAATTGAAGTTTTTAATGCCGTTGTACATGTAACCCACATCAAATGTTTTCCAAGATGGCACTTTGCAATCTGGGTAATAGGTGTTGTACAAAGGCACGCCACCCAATGATGTCGCAGTCTTTGGCTGGCCAGAACCATAATGGCAGTAAGACTCTGGGTACTCTTTAGCGCCATCAAAACGTCGCACCATAGAAATAGAGGTGGTCATCTTCATGGCAGCCAAGAAGATGTGTGAGCCCTGTTCTAAAGCAGTTGACAAGCTAAAGCGGTTGCGAGGAATTGCGCCCACGGAAGTGGCCCAATCATTCAAACCACCATATGTACCCACGGCATTGCGCATGAAATCACCAGGTGCTTCTGCGCGCATGTAGGACATTAAGTGTGTCATCTTGAATGAAGATGTCAAACGGCCATATTCACCCAAGTTGTTGCGAGACTTCAACTCGATGTCAATGCCGGTAATTTCAGTGGCACCTTGGTTCACCCAAGGCGTTTTGACGGCGATCAAGGGGCCTGTTCCTGGAATCGCGTTGCCGTTGGCATCCTTCAATTGGTTCAAAGGATTGGTGTCACGCGTGATTGAATCCGCAGGGAACCGTTCTGGGTGCTCCAGCAGATAAGTTGCGCTGCCCAATGCCACTTCATTCTCTTGACGCACTTTGTAGGTGTCAATCAAAACATCAATGTCTTTGGTGGGTGAATAAATCATGCCCAGCGAGAAGCCTTTGGATTTCTCAGGTTTGAGTTCTGGGTTGGAGCCACCAACGCCAGACACACTCTTCGAGCAATCGGTTTGGTCTGCGCCTGCAACGGGCGTCACGCCATCAGGACAACGAATTGGATCGACCGTGCCGTTTAAGAAGAATTGCGCGCCACCTGATGCCACTTGTGACAAAGCGGGAGCACGGAAACCTTCTGAGTAGGTACCCCTGAAAGCCAGTCCGTCTTGTGCTTTCCACTTGGCACCCACTTTGGGGACGAAATTGGTTTTTAAACTTGGATATTTGTCAAAACGACCTGCAAAATCCATCTCGAAAGTTTTGGTGAACGGTGTACGGAATTCGAAGAAAGAAGACACCACGTCTCGCTTACTTTGAATGGCCGTCGTCGACAAGCCTAAGATATCACCGCGTGCATTGGCAGGATCGGGATCGATGCCTAGGCGCTCTTGACGGGCCTCGATACCTACCGCTAAGCCAATCTTGCCACCCTCCAGTTGACCCAGTTCTCGTGTGGCTTTGGCATCCCACTGAACGATCTCTGCAACGCCCACATTGGTCAAATCTCTGGAAATCGTTGGGTCGGCGGCAAGAGATGCCAAGGAACGATTTTCAGTCGTCAACTTGCGCAAAGTTGGCAAGTAGAGAAAGCCATAAGAAGTTTCTTCGCGACGTGACTGGTTCCACAAGACGGCAGATTCCCAATCCCATACGCCCTGAACACCTTTGACGCCACCCAATAAACGTGCATTTTGATTGGACAAATCAGTGCCCGTTTTGAGGTTTTCAAAACGATAGGCTACAGCCGTGCGACCATCTTTAAAAGGGTTGTCTGGATGCCCAATTGGCAAAATAGCTTGGAATGGATCGGCAATGCCGCCTACCAAGAAGTTGGTCGTAGGCGAAGTGCCACTGATGGTCCGTGCAGGCGAGCGGTAAGTTCTTTTCGTGTCATTGAAAGCAAACTCTCCAAAGGCGGATAAGTTTTCATTGATCCGAAATTTGCCAATGCCCAACAGACTGAAATCCTCACCTGCAGTTTGTACATCTGTGAAAGCATCGCCATCGTAGTTACAGAAAGTGCGGCCTGACAGGAAGCTTGAAGCGGCAATGCCATAAGCAGATCCACCA
>CALCBL010000522.1 GCA_937897495.1 uncultured Burkholderiales bacterium | reverse complement strand
CCTGACCGTAATTTGCCATTGCAGCAAGCCCTTGGGCGTTTTGCGGCTGGCATGGATGACCGGCCCGCGATCAATGCCTTGGGCTTTCCATGCGTGACGTGCGTCTTGGATGTTGCTTGTATTGGCTACAAAGTGAATGAGGCGAGGCGACTTGACCAACTCTGCTTGGAGTTGTGGGTTATCTAAATCAAACCAACGCGTAGGTGGCGGTTTTTTTTCAATCACAGCATCGGGGTTGATGGCAATGATTTCCAAATAGGCCACTGGGAAAGCGGGCGTGGCAATTTTAAACAGGCGGTTGTGTGTGCCGTATTTTTCATGCTCACCACCTGCAGCGGGTGTGATGCCTAAGGTGGCCTCACACCATTCAACACCTTGTTGCAAACTGTGGGCTGCAACGACCAAATGGTCAATTTGGCTTTTCATCAAGCGGCTTCAAATTCGATTTGAACTTTCAATGATTGCGATTTGTCGCAAGCCAATTCAAAGGCTTCAACCGCTTTGTCCATGGGCAAGATACCCGTGATCACAGGTTTGCCATTGATCAGGCCTTCATTCAAGAACTGAACTGCTGTGGCAAATTCGGCATGGAAGCGGAAAGTGCCGCGCAAATCAACTTCTTTGGCCACCAACTGCGTCATGGGCAAGCTCATGTCGCCGCCCATGCCCACCGTGACCAAGACGCCGCGCGGCACAATGACATCGAGGCCAGCCCGCAAAGCAGGCTCGCTGCCAGACGCTTCAAACACGGCGTCAAACTGGCCTTTGTCGGCTTTGTATTTGTCAAGCAACTCGGGCTGGGTTTTGAGGTTGATGGTTTCGTCGGCGCCCATTTCTTTGGCGCATTTCAAAGGAAGGTCTGCAATGTCAGCGGCCACAATGCGGGCTGCACCGGCGCGGCGCAAAGCCCCAATGAGCAGCGAGCCAATGGGCCCACAGCCTGTGACAAAAACCTGCTTGCCCAGCACGCCGCCAGCGCGTTGAATGGCATGCAAGCCCACCGACAGGGGCTCGGCCAATGCAGCTTCTGAAAGACTTAAATGCTTGCCGATGGCGTGGGCCTGATAGGCTTCAATGATGAGTTGCTCGGCAAAGGCGCCTTGAATGTGAGGGAAGGGCATGGCGCTGCCAAAGAAGCGCATGTTCAAACAATGATTTTGTTGACCCATTTGGCAAAAGCGGCAAGAACCGCATGGGCGCGAAGGCGAAATGGCAATTCGCTGACCCACTGTGAGGTGTTTGACGTTCGCACCCAGCGCGCTGATGACGCCTGAAATTTCATGCCCGAGTGCCATCGGTTGTTTGATGCGCACCGTACCAAAACCACCGTGTTGGTAATAATGCAAATCAGAACCACAAATACCCCCAAATGCAACGTTCACGCGAACTTGATCGGGGCCCATGTCGGGCAGCTGGGTTGTTTCAATTCTTAAGTCTTTGGCAGAGTGGCAAATGAGCGCGCGCATGAAAAGTGCCTTTCAACGGAAAAGTTAGAGTGTAGCCGTGACGCCGCCATCCACATAAAGGATGTGAGATCGGAAG
>CALCBL010000521.1 GCA_937897495.1 uncultured Burkholderiales bacterium | reverse complement strand
TGCCGCCCATTTCTTGGACTGGATAGGCATCGGTGCTGACCTTGTCTCTGAAGGCGCACTTGTCTTGCTCATTGGGTTGGTGAATGCACTTGCCTTGCGCGTTGTACTCCCAGCCGTGATACGGGCAGCGAATGCCATTTTCGGTGGGGATGCCGTGGGCAAAAGAGGCGCGGCGGTGAGGACACTGCTCGGCAATTAATCCTAGGCGTCCTTGTCGGTCTTTGAAAATCACCAAATCTTCGCCGAGCAATCTGACTCGCCGGGTCCATTTGCTCTCAAGGTCGACGGCGGCGCCAATCGGTTGCCAATAGCGACGCATGAGTTCGCCCATGGGCGTTCCTCGGCCAACTTCGGTCAGCAATTTATTTTGTTTGACGCTTTCCATTTGAAACCTTTAGAAATTGCGTTGGGCTCTTACTTCTTGAGACTGGTCTTCTTGCCCTTGGCAGCGGCTTTGGACTTGCTCTTTGCAGGCAGTGCTTTGCGGCCCTCGTCTGCCATCACATGCTTAATTTCTGTGTTCATGGCGACATCTTTGCGACGCATTTTCGCAATTTCTTCACCCGTCACAAAGTAATCGCCCTTGACCGCGCGCTGTGCCATTTGCTCATTGCGCTCGCTCCAGTCACCCAGAGAATAACCAAACCAAGGGGATTCAGGTTTCAGTTGAGGCAAGCCCAACTCTTCCCAAATGGCCTTGGCGTTCTCCATGAATTCTTTTTTCGGCAATGCAATCGGTGGAAAATTATCTTTCAGGGTTGCATCAATCAGCAAGGAGGAGTCCATGCCATTGTTTCGAGGACTGCGTGGACCGTGGCCAGGGTCGCGGTTTTGCAGAACTTGTAAATCAAGCGCAAAGTTGGCGCGATAACTCATGGCCCAAAGCAGTGCATCGGCATTGTCGGGGTCAATGTCGTCGTTCACTGCGATGACCATTTTGCCGCCAGAACGCAACAAGGAGGCGGCGCCATACAAAGCACGCCAAACTTCGGTTTGCGGCATCTTTCGATCGACCACAATGGAGATCACCTTGCGCAAGTTGGTCAGCGGTTCGTGCATGACCACTTTTTTCACACCCTTGATGCCCATGGCCTTGCTCAAATGATTCAAGAAGACGGGTTCTAAAGCAACCCGTTTAATGAGGCTCGACTCTGAAGGGGTGACTTGAGAAATGATGGAGGTCAAAATGGCGTCTTTGCGGCGCGTAATGGCTGTGACTTCCATGTAGGCATTGAACTCTTGCAAATTCACATGACCATGAGACTCACCGAAGGGCGCCTCGGGCTCTAACCATTCTGTGTTGATAAAGCCTTCAATCACAATCTCAGCGTCTGCTGGAACCATGAGGTCAACAGTCTTGCACTTCACTACATGGATGGGTGCGCCAGCTAGGCCACCCGCTACATGCAATTCATCGGTGTCTTCCGATAATTTTTGGGCAGAAGTAAAAGCTACGCAAGGTGGGCAGCCCAAAATCACAGCGGCAGGCAAACGTTCGCCACGTGCTTTGGCTTTTTCCCAGTGGGTATAAATGCCTGGTTG
>CALCBL010000520.1 GCA_937897495.1 uncultured Burkholderiales bacterium | reverse complement strand
CTTGAAAAAAAATTGGGCATGACCTTCGTGCATCCCTTTGACGACCCCGAAGTGATTGCAGGCCAGGGCACCATTGCCATGGAAATGCTGCGCCAACACCAAGGCCGCTTGGATGCCGTGTTTGTAGCCATTGGCGGTGGCGGCCTTATTTCTGGCGTGGCCAATTACATCAAAGCCGTGCGCCCCGACATCAAAATCATTGGCGTGCAGATGAACGACTCAGACGCCATGATTCAATCTGTGGCTGCCAAAAAACGCGTCACCTTGAACGATGTGGGTTTGTTCTCAGACGGCACAGCGGTGAAGCTGGTGGGCGAAGAAACTTTCCGCGTCACACGCGGCTTGGTCGACGACTACATGACCGTGGACACAGACGCCGTGTGCGCAGCCATCAAGGATGTGTTTGTAGACACACGCTCCATTGTGGAACCCGCGGGTGCATTGGCCGTGGCCGCCATCAAGCAGTACGTGGCCAAACACAAAACCAAAGGCGAAACCTACGCGGCCATTTTGTGCGGCGCCAACATGAACTTTGACCGCTTGCGCTTTGTGGCCGAGCGCGCTGAAGTGGGTGAAGAACGCGAAGCCATTTTTGCTGTCACCATTCCGGAAGAGCGCGGTAGTTTCAAGCGCTTTTGCGAACTCATTGGCAACTTGCCAGGCGGCCCGCGCAATGTCACAGAATTTAACTACCGCATCAGCGATGCCGCCAAAGCGCATGTGTTTGTGGGCCTCACCACAGAAGGCGCAGGCGAGAGCACCAAGATTTCCAACAACTTCAAAAAGCATGGTTTTGAAAACTTGGATTTGACGCACGATGATTTGGCCAAAGAACACATCAGGCACATGGTGGGCGGTCACACCAGCTTGGCGCAAAACGAACGCCTCATGCGTTTTGTGTTCCCCGAGCGTCCCGGTGCTTTGCTCAAATTTTTGAATCTGATGCGCCCCGGCTGGAACATCAGCCTGTTTCACTATCGCAACCAAGGCGCAGATTACGGGCGCATTTTGGTGGGCTTGCAAGTGCCTGAAAAAGACGGCAAAGCTTTCGATAAATTCTTGAGTACCTTGGGCTACCCTTGGGTGGAAGAAACACTCAATCCGGTCTACAGAATGTTCTTGCAACAGTCTGCTTAAATTCAGCAGAAAAACAGGGCTGATTTTGCAAGCGCGTTGGCTTAGTTTTCGGCTTTAGGCAGTTCTAAAATCACAGTGGGTGTGCCTTGCTGGCTTGGCGCCAATCGTGCAAGCCTGTGCCCCACAGAATGCAAAACCCAGCCTGGCGCTACCGTTTGACCAGGCAAATAGGCCTTCGGCGGCTGGCCGTCGACCGCCAACAGCGCACTGCCCCGACCTGAAGCACCGGCCACCACACCCAATAAGTTCCATTGGTGTTCTGATGACGCGCCAACATTGGCGCCAGACTGGCCCTCTGCAGCTTTGGGCGCGCCTAAGGCAGTAGCCACATGACTGCTTTGAATGGCATTTTGTGCCGCTTGGGGCGCCACGGCTTGCGTGGCGTTGGGCACCGCTGAAGGGGCCACAGAAATGCTTTGAATTTGCAAAATCCAGGCAACAGCTGTGTAAGCGGCCAAAGCCCCAAGTCCCAGCGCACAGAGCGCGGGCCAAAAGGATTTGGAGGGGCCTTGAATGACTTGCAACATGAGGGGATTATGATGGAGAAGTGTGAAAAAAAGCAGAGAGCCTTTTTGCAATGAAATTAGAAAATTCCAATTTAAGCCCTGATGTTCAAAATTTGAACACCCCAAAGCCACTTCAGCACAGCCACGCCAAAAAACAGCGCGGCTTCACTTTGATTGAACTCATGGTGGTTTTGGCCATCATTGGCATCTTGGCAGCCTTGGTGGTGCCCAGCGTTTTAGGCCGCGCCGATGATGCACGAGTCACAGCGGCACGCACCGATGTGGGCAATTTGGTCCAAGCCCTGAAACTCTACAAACTCGACAACCAGCGCTTTCCCACGGCCGAGCAAGGCCTGCAAGCATTGGTGGTCAGGCCGTCAGCCGAGCCCGTGCCCACCAATTGGAAAAGCTACCTCGACAAATTGCCGGCCGATCCTTGGGGCAGGCCTTATCAGTACCTCAACCCTGGCCTGAAGGGCGAGATCGACGTCATGTCTTGGGGCGCCGATGGTCAATCGGGCGGTGAAGGCGTGAATGCCGACATAGGCAGCTGGCAATAAATTCCGATGCGTGCATCACATGGCTTCACCTTAATTGAATTGCTGGTGGTCATAGCGCTGATTGCCATCGGCACTGCCGCAGTCAGCTTCAGTTTGCGAGACACCGCAGAAACCATTTTGGAAAGAGATGCAGAGCGTTTGGCGGCCCTGTTTGAATCGGCAAGGGCCAGGTCTAGGGCCAGCGGCGTGCCCGTCAAATGGCACCCTCAGACGCTCAACAACAGCGGCATGCCAAGCTCTTTTGTATTTGAAGGTTTGCCCCCTCAAACACTTTCAGAACAATGGCTGTCGCCGCAAATTCAAGTGGCCTCCAACGCCTTGGTGGTCCTGGGCCCCGACCCCATCATCGGACCTCAAAGCGTTGCACTGCGTGTGAAAGATTTGCAGCTTTGGGTGAGCACCGATGGGCTTAGGCCCTTTTCTGTGAAGCGAGCAGCGCCGTGATTTTCAGATCTGCCGCTGTGCGTCCAAAATCACAATCCAACCAAGGCTTCACCCTCATTGAAGTGTTGGTCGCATTGGGCATTGTGGCCATTGCACTCATGGCGGGCTTGCGCTCAACCGACTCCTTAAGCAGGAACGCCACGCGCCAATCCACACAATGGCTGGGCCCA
>CALCBL010000519.1 GCA_937897495.1 uncultured Burkholderiales bacterium | reverse complement strand
GTTGCAGAAACAAGTCTGTGGCGCTAAACAGTTTCCACCAAATGGCCTGAACCCAGCCACCATCGCCATTGACGTTGTTGCTTGTGCTGGCATCGTTGAAGCCTTTTTCAATCAGCCACCGTGTGAGTGTTTGGCCCTGTGGGGCAATGAACTGGGCATTGAGCCAAACTTGAGGCCCTGTCGAAGCAAGGTCCTTGATTTCTTGGCTGGTCCCACCCCAAGAAGCCTGACGCAGAAATCTAGCAGCATCTGTGAGGGCCAAATTGTTGGCAAGGCTGTTGTCTGGGGTGGTGGCGGGTGTTGTCGATGTGCTGCTTTCGCCGCCTCCACCGCAAGCCGTTAGCAAAGCTGTTCCTGATAGGCCTAGCACCGCAAGGGGGGATGCTTCGGATTCGGTGTGTTGACTCTCAAGTTCAACAATCGTTGCGGCGGTCATGCAAATGGCCTCTAAATGTTGGAGAATTAGAGTCTATTCTGCATTGATGAAATTACAAAGACATGAGCGACACTCTCCCACGCCCCGATTTGCCTGACCACCTCTCTATCGATGCGCGCAGTCCTTTTTATGTTGAATCTATTTTTGAGTACGATATTGGCATCCGTTTCAATGGCAAAGATCGAAAAGATGTCGAGGAATACTGTATCAGCGAAGGGTGGGTGAAGGTGCCTGCCGGCAAAGCGCTCGACCGCAAGGGCAACCCCTTGCTCATGAAACTCAAGGGCAAGGTAGAAGCCTATTACCGCTAAACACCAAAGGACACAGCATGCGCATTCCTGATTGGACGCAAGAGCAACTTGCTCAACCCCAAGAATTGGTCAATACCATTTTGGCCCGCAGGGGCGGCGCACTGCTTAACCTGGACAAAGCACTCTTGTGGAGTGAACCGGTTGCGGCTGGATGGAACGTTTACATGCGCAATGTTCGAACGGGTTTGTCTGCCTCGCGCAAGTTGTGTGAGCTTGGCATTTGCGCAGTGGCCTTGCTAACAGGCGCGCACTACGAATACCACCACCATGCACCTGAGTACTTAAAAGCAGGCGGTACGCAAGCAGAACTCGAGGGTTTGAAGCGGGCAATTGATGCCAATCCAGCCGACGGCGTAACTGACCCCGCCTTGGACGAAATGTCTCAGTGGGTGGTGCACTATGCTGCGCAGATGACGCTTCGGGTGAAGGTAGATGAATTACTGTTCAAAAAACTACAATCGTGCTTAAATACAACTGAGATTGTTGAACTTACTACCACCATTGCAGCCTACAACATGGTGGCCCGGATATTGGTAGCACTTGAAATTTCACCTGAGGAGAAATGACCATGCCCGCTTTATTGCCCCACATTGACCCCGATGGCTTGCTTGAATTTTCTGTGGTTTACACAGATCGAGCACTGAACCACATGTCCAAGCGCTTTCAAGGTGTGATGCAAGACATCTCTGCTATCTTGAAAGATGTCTACGCGGCGCACTCTGTGGCCTTGGTGCCAGGCAGCGGCACTTTTGGCATGGAAGCCGTGGCGCGTCAATTTGCCCATGGCCAAAAAGTCATGGTCATTCGCAATGGCTGGTTCAGTTACCGGTGGACACAGATTTTTGACATGGGTGCTATTCCTGGTCAGTCGATTGTCCTCAAAGCGCGTCAGCAGAGTGCCGATACCAAATCGGCATGGGCGCCTTGTGACATTGAAGAACTTGAAGCGCAAATTGCGGCTGAAAAACCTGCGGTCGTATTTGCACCGCACGTAGAAACGTCAGCCGGCATGATGCTGCCTGATGCTTATTTGGCACGTGTGAGTGCGGCTGTGCACAAAGTGGGCGGCCTTTTTGTCTTGGACTGCATTGCATCGGGCACCATTTGGGTAGACATGAAGTCGACAGGGGTTGATATCTTAATCAGCGCTCCTCAAAAAGGTTGGAGCAGTTCGCCCTGTTGCGCCATGATCATGCTAAGCGAGCGGGCTCGTAAAGCCATTGATGCCACTCAAAGTTCTAGCTTCGCATGCGACCTCAAAAAATGGTTGCACATCATGGAAGCTTATGAGTCTGGTGCCCACATGTACCACGCCACCATGCCCACAGATGCGCTTGCCCAATTGCGCGATGTGATGCAGGAAACGCAGTCTTATGGCTTTGCCAAGGTCAAGCAAGAGCAGCAAGAACTGGGTCACCAAGTTCGAAGCCTGCTAGAGTCTCGCGGCTTCAAAAGTGTGGCTGCACAAGGATTTCAAGCACCCGGTGTGGTTGTGAGTTACACCCAAGATGCCGAAATTCAAAACAGCAAAAAATTCCTTTCTTTAGGGCTACAAACTGCGGAAGGTGTGCCTTTGCAATGCGATGAGCCTAAAGATTTCATGACTTTCCGCATTGGCTTGTTTGGCCTCGAAAAGCTGCACAACCCTGCGCGCAGCGTGCAGCAATTGGCACAGGCACTCGACGAACTGGGCTATTTACCCATTCCAGTCAAAGAACCGGCAATGGCCTAAGCCCATTGAGCGCATTGAGGGCTTGCCTCAAATGAATCTCAATGACAAATTCTTCGCAGCCGCCAGATCTCAATTGGCGTGATTCGTTTCGGGTCAAAAGCTTTCGCTACCAGTGGCCAGCAGACCTTGCCACTTCTTGGGCCTTCGAAA
>CALCBL010000518.1 GCA_937897495.1 uncultured Burkholderiales bacterium | reverse complement strand
GAAAACAGGTTTGGTTCTAGACGCCTATTTTTCTGCCACCAAAATTGCCTGGTTGCTCGACCATGTGAAGGGCGCAAGGCGTCTGGCAGAGCAGGGACATTTGGCGTTTGGCACCATTGATACATGGCTCATTTGGCAACTCACGGGGGGCCGGGTGCATGTCACCGATCCTAGCAACGCGTCGCGAACCATGTTGTTCAACTTGCATACCCAAGCTTGGGATGCCAGTTTGCTCAAGCAATTCAACATCCCCTTTTCAATTTTGCCGCAGGTGGTGCCAAGCAGCGGCGTCTTGGCCGAAACAGATGCGCATTGGTTGGGTGTGTCGGTGCCCATTGCAGGCTTGGCCGGTGATCAACAAGCCGCTACGTTTGGGCAGGCTTGTTTTGCGCCAGGCATGGCCAAGAACACTTACGGCACAGGCTGCTTCATGCTGATGAACACGGGCCATGTGCCCGTTCAAAGCCGCAATCAATTGCTCACCACAGTGGCGTGGCAAGGCCCGCAATTTGAGGCAAAGGGCTGGCATTCAACCGCCTATGCGCTGGAAGGCTCTGTCTTCATGGCGGGTGCCACGGTGCAATGGTTGCGCGATGGTTTGCAAATCATTCAAAAAGCCAGCGACGTAGAAGCGCTGGCAGCCAGCGTGCCCAACACGGACGGTGTTTATTTGGTGCCCGCTTTTGCAGGTTTGGGTGCACCCGATTGGGACGGGCAAGCGCGTGGCACTTTGGTGGGCATGACGCGCGGCACCACAAAAGCGCACATTGCGCGTGCCGCCTTAGAGGCCATCGCTTGGCAAGTGGCCGATGTGTTTTTGGCCATGTCCAAAGACAGTGGCCTGGCATTGACCGAACTGCGCGTCGATGGGGGTGCCAGCCAAAACAATTTGCTGATGCAAATGCAGGCAGATGCATTGGGCGTACCGGTGGTGCGCGCCAGCGTCACAGAGACCACCGCATTAGGCGCCGCCTATCTGGCGGGATTGGCCACTGGGTTTTGGTCGGGCGCCGATGAAATCACAGCCCAATGGTCGATCGATCGAAAGTTTGTGCCGCAAACCACTGCGCGCGCCATTCAAGCCAGACAATCAGGCCATGCTCGTTGGCGAGAGGCGGTTAGCCGTTCGCGTTCTTGGGCCCAAGATTGAAGATGGTATGACCCCTTTGTTGACAGACAGGGCGCAGTTGCTTGCGCAATTAGACGCCGTGCAAGAATTTGACATCGCCATCATTGGTGGCGGTGCAACGGGCTTGGGCGTTGCCGTTGATGCGGCCGTCCGAGGCTTGAAAGTGGTGCTTTTAGAGGCCCATGACTTTGCCAAAGGCACCTCGTCACGGTCTACCAAATTGGTTCATGGCGGTGTTCGTTATTTGGCGCAGGGCCATTTGCCTTTGGTCTGGGAAGCCTTGCGGGAGCGCCAACACTTGCTCTCGAATGCGCCCCACTTGGTCAAACCCATGCCCTTTGTGATGCCCGCTTATCGGCGAAAAGACCAACTGTTTTATGGCTTAGGTTTGAAGCTGTATGACTTGTTGGCAGGCCCGGCCCGGCTCGGCCCCACCCGTTTGTTAAGTCATGCAGAAACATTGCTGGCGCTGCCGGGCGTCAGGATCACGAATTTGGTGGGAGGCGTTGAATATTGGGATGCCCAATTTGACGATGCCCGCTTGGCCTTGGCCTTGGCGCGAACAGCGGCATCTCATGGGGCGCTCGTGCTGAACCACATGCCCGTTTCAGGCCTTTTGACGGAGTATCCTGCGGGCCGGATCAAAGGCCTGACCTGCCAAGACACAGAGACCGGCCAAGAGCGCAGCATCAAAGCCCGTTGTGTGGTCAATGCCACCGGTGTCTGGGTTGATCAAATTGAGGCCATGCTGCACTCCAAGCCTGGCAATGCCAAAGATGCCAAATTGCCACATGCGGTCAGGCCCAGCCAGGGTGTTCATCTGGTGGTGGATGCCTCCTTCTGGCCAGGTTCATCGGCCTTGTTGGTGCCGCACACCCAAGACGGCCGCGTTTTATTTGCAGTGCCATGGCAAGGCAAAGTGTTGTTGGGCACCACCGACACACCCAGACCCCAAGTGGATTGGGAGCCGCAGGCGCTTGAATCTGAAATTGATCAAATCTTGCAAGAAGCCGCCAAATACCTGGTCAAAGTGCCTTTGCGCTCGGATGTCACCAGCGTTTGGGCAGGGCTGCGACCTTTGGCACGCACAGATGAAAAACCAAATGAACAGGGTGCCACACACAATGTCAGCCGTGAGCACACCGTCAAAGTGGCATCCAATGGACTGGTCAGTGTCATGGGCGGCAAGTGGACCACCTACCGCGCCATGGCGGCCGATGTGATGCAAGCCATTCGCAAGGCGCAACTCGTCTCTTTGACCTCTGAAGACGTGACACTAGATACCAAGATGTCGGGCGCCACTGCTTCAGCTAGCCCCTACGGCACAGATGCCGAACTCTTGGCAAGTTTGCCGGGCGCAGATCTTGGCTTGGGCCCTTTGCCCAGCCACCAATTGAGTGAGGCCATGGTGCGCTTTGCGGCGCGCTATGAATATGCGCGCACCGTGGAGGATGTGCTGGCCCGTCGAAACCGCTTGCTGTTCTTAGATGCCAGTGCCGCACTGGCCGTGGCCCCCCAAGTGGCAGAAATTTTGAGCACCGAAACGGGTGTTTCACCTGAATTGGCGGCTTTCGAGGCCTTGGCCAAGTCTTATCAAATGCCCTAAATTCAGATTTCTTTGACTTTTTCGCGCCAAGCGTGTTGACAGAGCCCGAAAATGTTGTAATATCGCGGGCTTCGCTTGTAAAAAAGCGGAGTTATCTACCCAAACAAAAGCACTGCGAGTGGTTCGCGGTGTGGATGACGGGTCCAAGACTGATCTTGGTACTTCAAGCAATCAAGCTGTAGCTAACAAGCTGCAATGCGCTGAAAGCTGGGGTGCACAAGGTGCAAGTTGGGAAATATTGAAATGATTCAGACAGAAACTCGGTTGGATGTTGCCGACAACACCGGCGCTAAGTCCGTCCTTTGCATCAAGGTGCTGGGCGGCTCTAAACGTCGTTACGCCAGTGTTGGCGACATTATCAAAGTGAGCATCAAAGAAGCTGCGCCCCGTGGCCGCGTCAAAAAAGGCGAGGTTTACAGTGCTGTGGTCGTTCGAACAGCCAAGGGCATTCGCCGTGGCGATGGCTCACTCGTTAAATTCGATGGCAATGCAGCAGTTTTGCTGAATGCCAAATTGGAGCCTATTGGCACCCGCATCTTCGGCCCAGTCACGCGTGAATTGCGTACTGAGAAGTTCATGAAGATCGTGTCCTTGGCACCTGAAGTTCTTTAAGGACAAGCCATGAACAAGATTCGCAAAGGTGATCAAGTGATCGTCATCGCCGGTCGTGACAAAGGCAAGCGCGGCACCGTGTCGCTCCGTGCCGATGACTCGCACGTGGTGGTTGAGGGCATCAACTTGGTTAAAAAGCATGCCAAGCCAAACCCGATGAAGGGTACCAACGGCGGCATTATCGAAAAGACCATGCCTATTCACCAGTCCAATATCGCTGTTTTCAACAGCGCTACAGGCAAGGCTGATCGTGTGGGTGTGAAGATGTCAGCCGATGGCAAACGCGTTCGCGTTTACAAGTCCAGCGGCGAAGAAATCAAGGTGGCATAAACATGGCACGTCTACAACAACAATTCCGCGAAAAAATTGCCCCCGAACTCATGACCAAGTTTGGTTACAAGTCGGTCATGCAAGTTCCGCGCATCACCAAAATCACACTCAACATGGGTGTGAGCGAAGCCGTGGCCGACAAAAAGGTCATGGACAACGCTGTCAGTGACCTCACAAAAATTGCTGGCCAAAAGCCAGTCGTTACCAAGGCCAAAAAGCCAATCGCTGGTTTCAAAATCCGCGAAGGCCAAGCCATTGGTTGCATGGTCACATTGCGTGGCGTGCAAATGTATGAATTTCTCGATCGCTTCGTCACCGTGGCTTTGCCCCGCGTACGCGACTTCCGTGGTATCTCTGGCCGTGCTTTTGACGGTCGTGGCAACTACAACGTCGGCGTGAAAGAGCAAATCATTTTCCCTGAAATTGAGTACGACAAGGTTGACGCTTTGCGCGGTCTCAATATCAGCATCACCACGACGGCCAAGACCGACGACGAGTGCAAAGCATTGCTCGCCGGCTTCCGTTTCCCGTTCAAGAACTGAGGTGGCACGTGGCTAAAGTAGCATTGATCGAGCGCGAGCTCAAAAGAGACAGATTGGTAGCCAAGTACGCGGCTAAACACGCGGAATTGAAAGCCATCTCACAAGACATGAAGCGCAGCGATGAAGAGCGTGCAGCAGCCCGTTTGGGCCTGCAAAAGCTTCCACGCAACGCAAACCCCACACGTCAACGTAACCGCTGTGCCATCACTGGCCGCCCACGTGGTACGTTCCGTCAATTTGGCCTCGGCCGCGCCAAAATTCGTGAATTAGCCTTCCAAGGCAACATTCCCGGCGTGACCAAAGCCAGCTGGTAATCGGCAGGAGATACAACATGAGCATGAGTGATCCCATTGCCGACTTGCTGACTCGCATCCGCAACGCCCAAATGGTGGCCAAGGCCTCCGTTTCAATTCCCTCTTCCAAAGTGAAGGTGGCCATTGCCCAAGTGCTTAAAGATGAAGGTTACATTGACGGCTTCCAAGTCAAAACAGAGGGCGGCAAGTCCGAACTCTCCATTGCCCTGAAGTACTACGCAGGTCGCCCTGTGATTGAGCGCATTGAGCGCGTCAGTCGCCCTGGCCTTCGCGTTTACAAAGGCCGCGATGCCATTCCACAAGTCCTCAACGGTTTGGGCGTGGCCATCATCACCACCCCCCAAGGCGTGATGACAGATCGCAAAGCGCGCGCAGCCGGTGTCGGTGGCGAAGTTCTTTGCTACGTCGCTTAAGCGCAGGAGACTAGAAAATGTCCCGAGTCGGAAAAATGCCTGTGACCATCCCCGCTGGTGTGGATGTGTCTATCAAAGAAGACCAAATCAGTGTCAAAGGAACTGGCGGCACACTTGCCACCGCTTCTAGCCTGTTGGTCAAAGTCAACAATGACAACGGTAAGATGACCTTCATTCCGGTCAACGAATCCCGTGAAGCCAATGCCATGAGCGGCACCATGCGTCAGCTGGTGAACAACATGGTCACTGGCGTCACCAAAGGCTTTGAGAAAAAGCTCATGCTGGTAGGTGTGGGTTACAAAGCTGCTGCCCAAGGCAACAAATTAAATTTGGCTGTGGGTTATTCGCACCCTGTGAACATTGACATGCCTGCTGGCATCAAAGTGGAAACACCTGCGCCAACCGAAATCATCATCAAAGGCGCTGACCGCCAACGTGTTGGTCAAATCGCTGCTGAGATCCGTGCTGTTCGTCCTCCCGAGCCTTACAAGGGCAAGGGCATCCGTTATTCGGATGAGAAGATCACGATCAAAGAGACTAAGAAGAAATAAGGAGCTGCATCATGTTGACCAAAAAAGAGCAGCGTCTGCGTCGTGCACGTCAAACCCGCATTCGCATTGCACAGCAAGGCGTGGCACGTTTGACAGTAAACCGTACCAATCTTCACATTTATGCCAGCGTCGTTTCCGGCGACGGCAGCAAAGTGTTGGCCAGTGCTTCCACAGCCGAAGCCGATGTTCGCAAAGAACTCGGCGCTTCCGGCAAGGGTGGCAATGCCAATGCAGCCCAAATCATTGGCAAGCGCATCGCTGAAAAAGCGAAAGCTGCTGGTGTTGATAAAGTGGCTTTTGACCGCGCAGGTTTTGCATTCCACGGTCGTGTCAAAGCTTTGGCTGAAGCCGCTCGCGAAGCTGGCTTGCAGTTCTAAACGGATCGGAAATTACAAATGGCTAAGTTTCAGGCAAAAGCACAAGGTGACGGTCCAGAAGACGGTCTCCGCGAAAAAATGATCGCGGTCAACCGCGTTACCAAGGTTGTGAAGGGCGGACGTATTTTGGCGTTCGCAGCACTCACAGTCGTGGGCGATGGCGATGGCAAAGTGGGCATGGGCAAAGGCAAATCAAAAGAAGTGCCAGCAGCTGTTCAAAAAGCCATGGAAGAAGCGCGTCGCAACTTGCTCAAAGTGTCGCTCAAAAACGGCACCATTCATCACACTGTTTACGGTCACCACGGTGCAGCCCGCGTCTTCATGGCGCCCGCTCCCAAGGGTACTGGCATCATTGCTGGCGGCCCCATGCGTGCTGTTTTCGAAGTGATGGGCATCACTGACATCGTGGCCAAAAGCCATGGTTCGTCAAACCCTTACAACATGGTTCGCGCTACTTTGGACGCATTGACCCAATGCACAACGGCATACGAAATTGCCTCCAAGCGTGGCAAGAGCGTTGAAGACATCTTCGCTTAAACCAAAAAGGCAACAAGATGACAACACAACAACAAACCGTCAAGGTCCAACTGGTTCGCAGCCCTATCGGCTGCAAACAAGACCACCGCGACACCGTTCGTGGTCTGGGCTTGCGCAAGCTCAACAGCGTCAGCGAATTAGAAGACACACCTTCTGTTCGCGGCATGATCAACAAGATCAGCTATCTGGTCAAAGTTCTCTGAGGTAATTCTGATGGAACTCAATACTATTAAACCTGCAGCCGGCTCTAAACACGCCAGGCGTCGCGTTGGTCGTGGCATTGGCTCTGGCTTGGGTAAAACCGCCGGCCGTGGTCACAAAGGTCAAAAATCCCGTTCAGGCGGCTACCACAAAGTGGGTTTTGAAGGCGGTCAAATGCCTTTGCAACGCCGTCTGCCTAAGCGTGGCTTCAAGTCTCATCTCTTGAAGTTCAATGCCGAAGTCACACTCACAGCCCTCGAGAAACTCGGCTTGCCCGAAGTTGACTTGTTGACACTCAAGCAAGCTGGCCTGGTGGGCGAGTTGGCCAAAGTGGTCAAGGTTGTTAAAACAGGCGCGTTAACCAAAGCAGTCAAATTGACCGGCATTGGCGCAACAGCAGGTGCTAAAGCGGCCATTGAAGCTGCTGGCGGCACATTGGCCTAATTCACAAAGAGACAAGCAGTGGTCACTAGCGCAACAACAGCCAACAAAGGTAAGTACGGAGACTTAAGTCGCCGTCTTATCTTCTTGTTGCTCGCGCTCGTGGTTTACCGTGTCGGTGCGCACATTCCTGTGCCAGGCATTGACCCCGCACAACTGCAACAACTCTTCAATGGTCAGCAGGGCGGCATTCTCAGTTTGTTCAACATGTTCTCGGGTGGTGCTTTGTCGCGCTTCACCGTGTTCGCGTTGGGCATCATGCCTTACATCTCTGCGTCCATCATCATGCAACTGCTCACCTACGTCTTGCCTGCCTTCGAGCAGCTCAAGAAAGAGGGCGAAGCGGGTCGTCGCAAAATTACGCAGTACACACGCTTTGGCGCTTTGGGTTTGGCCCTGTTCCAGTCATTGGGCATTGCCATGGCTTTGGAAGCTTCTGCCGGCTTGGTTATTTCCCCTGGTTTTGGTTTCCGCATGACAGCCGTCGTGAGTTTGACCGCTGGCACCATGTTCCTCATGTGGTTGGGCGAACAAATCACCGAGCGCGGTTTGGGCAACGGTATTTCCATTCTTATTTTTGCTGGTATTGCTGCGGGTTTGCCAAGCTCTATCGGTGGTTTGTTGGAGTTGGTTCGCACAGGCGCCATGGGCCCTCTGGTTTCCATCTTCATCATTGCGGTTGTGATGTTGGTCACTTATTTTGTGGTCTTCGTTGAACGCGGCCAGCGCAAAATCTTGGTCAATTACGCTCGCCGCCAGGTGGGCAACAAGGTGTATGGCGGTCAATCTTCACACCTGCCCCTGAAGCTCAACATGGCGGGTGTCATTCCCCCTATCTTTGCTTCTTCCATTATTTTGTTGCCAGCCACTGTGATCAATTGGTTCAGTTCTGGTGAGTCTGATAACGCTTTGGTGTTGTTCATGAAAGATGTGTCTGGTGCCCTCACGCCTGGCCAACCCATCTACGTCATGTTCTATGCAGCTGCCATTATCTTCTTCTGCTTTTTCTACACAGCCTTGGTGTTCAACAGCCGCGAAACGGCCGACAACCTCAAGAAGAGTGGTGCGTTCATCCCTGGCATTCGCCCCGGTGATCACACTGCCAAATTCATCGACAAAATTTTGGTGCGCCTCACACTGGCTGGTGCCGTGTACATCACCTTTGTTTGTCTTTTGCCCGAATTTTTGATCTTGAAGTACAACGTGCCCTTCTATTTTGGCGGCACCTCACTTCTGATCATTGTGGTGGTGACCATGGATTTCATGTCACAAGTTCAAAATTACATGATGTCACAGCAGTACGAGTCGCTTCTCAAAAAAGCGAATTTCAAAACAACGCTGTGAATGAATTGATAGTCAAAAGAGTTTTAGGAGAAATGAAATGAAAGTTTCGGCTTCGGTCAAAAAAATTTGCCGCAACTGCAAAGTTATTCGCCGTAAGGGCGTGGTTCGTGTTATCTGCACAGACCCACGTCATAAGCAGCGTCAAGGCTGATTGCAAGAGTTATTAGAGGACCAAAATGGCACGTATCGCTGGTATCAATATTCCGCCGCACAAGCATACCGAAATTGGCTTAACCGCCATCTTTGGTATCGGTCGCACCCGCGCTCGCAAAATTTGCGAAGCTTCAGGCATTGCTTATTCCAAGAAGATCAAAGATCTGACGGATGGCGACCTGGAAAAAATTCGCGATCAAATCGCATTGATCACCATTGAAGGTGACTTGCGTCGCGAAACAACCATGAACATCAAGCGTTTGATGGACATTGGTTGCTACCGTGGTTTCCGCCACCGCCGTGGCTTGCCCATGCGTGGTCAGCGTACTCGCACCAATGCACGCACTCGCAAGGGTCCGCGCAAAGGCGCCGCCGGCTTGAAGAAATAACAGGGATTGAGAGACCACCATGGCAAAAGCCCCAACCAATAGCGCCGCACAACGCGTGCGCAAAAAAGTTCGCAAGAACGTTGCCGATGGCATTGCACACGTGCACGCCTCGTTCAACAACACCATCATCACCATCACAGACCGCCAAGGCAATGCTTTGTCATGGGCGTCTTCTGGTGGTCAAGGTTTCAAGGGTTCACGTAAATCCACACCGTTTGCAGCTCAGGTTGCTTCCGAAGTGGCTGGCCGTGCTGCCATTGAACAAGGCATCAAGAACTTAGACGTCGAGATCAAAGGCCCCGGCCCAGGTCGCGAATCTTCAGTTCGTGCATTGGGCGCCTTGGGCATCCGCATCACTTCGATTGCAGACGTCACACCCATGCCGCACAACGGTTGCCGCCCTCAAAAGCGTCG
Source organism: uncultured Burkholderiales bacterium (assembly GCA_937897495.1). Lineage (GTDB taxonomy): Bacteria > Pseudomonadota > Gammaproteobacteria > Burkholderiales > Burkholderiaceae_C > Limnohabitans_A. Next base: position 2,730 of record CALCBL010000518.1, on the reverse strand, counting down.
TCGTATTTAATTTGCAAAGCCCACCGCCATTGCCGTGCTGGCAATGGCTCCCGCATGTCTCATGCGGTAGTTGACAGAAAAGGAAGATCAAGTGGCACGTTACCTAGGCCCTAAGGCCAAACTATCCCGCCGTGAAGGCACTGACCTGTTCTTGAAGAGCGCTCGTCGCTCTATTGCGGACAAGTCAAAATTTGACACCAAGCCCGGCCAACACGGTCGCACTTCGGGTCAGCGCACATCCGACTACGGTCTGCAATTGCGTGAAAAGCAAAAAGTGAAACGCATGTACGGCGTGCTCGAGAAGCAATTCCGCCGCTATTTCACTGAAGCCGATCGCCGCAAAGGCAACACAGGCTCCAACCTGTTGAGCTTGCTTGAGTCACGTTTGGACAACGTTGTTTACCGCATGGGCTTTGGCTCTACACGCGCTGAATCACGCCAATTGGTGTCTCACAAAGCGCTCACAGTCAATGGTCACCCAGTGAACATTCCTTCCTACCTCGTCAAAGCTGGCGATGTAGTGGCAGTGCGTGAAAAATCCAAAAAACAAATCCGTGTTTTGGAAGCACTCCAATTGGCTCAACAAGTTGGCATGCCAGCTTGGGTTGAAGTCAACATCGAAAAAGTTGAGGGTGTCTTTAAGAAGGCGCCTGATCGTGATGAGTTTGCGGCTGACATCAACGAATCTTTGATCGTTGAATTGTATTCACGCTAATCCCATCTTGTTTCAATCGTTCCCTTACCGCGATGCATGCGGTTTGGGTGCTTCATCAGCCTTACCGGTGTAACGTACCGAGGGTATTGAGAGGAAGTCTGAATGCAAACCAATCTGTTGAAACCAAAAGCTATCCAGGTCGAACAACTCGGCCCTAACCGCGCCAAGGTAACCCTTGAGCCCTTCGAGCGTGGCTACGGCCATACGTTGGGCAATGCGCTGCGCCGCGTTTTGTTGTCTTCCATGGTGGGTTATTCCGCCACTGAAGTCACTATAGCGGGTGTTGTTCACGAATACTCTTCTATTGACGGCGTGCAAGAAGATGTCGTCAACATTTTGTTGAACCTCAAAGGCGTGGTCTTCAAATTGCACAACCGCGACGAAGTCACTTTGAGCTTGCGCAAAGATGGCGAAGGCCCTGTCACAGCGGCTGACATCCAAACACCGCATGACGTCGAAGTCATCAACCCCGAGCACATCATTGCCAACCTGTCACATGGCGGCAAACTCGACATGCAAATCAAGGTTGAAAAAGGCCGTGGCTATGTGCCAGGTTCTATGCGCCGTTTTGCCGATGAGCCCACTAAATCTGTTGGCCGCATTGTGCTCGACGCATCTTTCTCACCCGTCAAGCGTGTGAGCTACATTGTTGAAAGCGCTCGCGTAGAACAGCGTACCGACCTCGACAAATTGGTCATCGAGATGGAAACCAACGGTGCCATCAGCGCTGAAGACGCAGTGCGTTCTTCTGCCAAAATTTTGGTTGAGCAATTGGCTGTGTTCGCACAGCTTGAAGGCAGCGAGTTGTCTGCCTTTGACGCACCCGCACAACGCGGCGGCGCCAGCAGCTTCGATCCTATTTTGCTGCGCCCAGTGGACGAGCTCGAACTCACTGTTCGTTCTGCCAACTGCCTCAAAGCAGAAAACATTTACTACATCGGCGACCTCATTCAGCGTACCGAAAACGAATTGCTCAAGACCCCTAACTTGGGTCGCAAGTCACTCAACGAGATCAAAGAAGTTTTGGCCTCACGTGGTTTGACATTGGGCATGAAGCTCGAAAGCTGGCCACCAGCCGGTTTGGAAAAGCGTTAATTGAAACGCAGCTCAAACTGCGTTTAAAAAAAGTCCCACCTGCACCAAAGAGGTGGGCAGTGCACGGGCAGTACCTGATACGGCTGCCTGATTAATAAAGAAAGGATTAGCACCATGCGTCACGGACACGGACTACGTAAACTCAACCGCACAAGCTCACACCGCTTGGCAATGCTTCAAAACATGATGAACTCCATCATTGAGCATGAAGTCATCAAAACCACAGTGCCTAAGGCCAAAGAATTGCGCCGCGTCATTGAGCCCATGATCACATTGGCCAAAGTTGACACAGTGGCCAACCGCCGCTTGGCCTTCAATCGCCTGCGCGATCGCGACAGCGTCACCAAGCTGTTCACAGACCTCGGCCCTCGCTTTAACGCACGCCCCGGTGGTTACACACGCATCTTGAAAATGGGTTACCGCGTTGGCGACAATGCACCCATGGCTTTGGTCGAATTGGTTGATCGTCCCGATGTGGCCGATCAAGCACCTGAAGCTTAATCACCCAGTCATTCAGCTTTAAATTTAAATTCTTAAGTATTAAAGCTGGCTAACAAGGTATACTCTCTTACTTACCGCGGGGTGGAGCAGTCTGGTAGCTCGTTGGGCTCATAACCCAAAGGTCGTTGGTTCAAATCCGGCCCCCGCAACCAAATTAAAACAAGACACTGTCTTGTTGTAAATTGAAAAAATACTCACTTAGGTGGGTATTTTTTTGCCTGTTTTTTCCACTAACTCAGTGAGATGAGCCAGCGCCAATTCGGCCGTTGCATCGCGAACCTCAGATCGCGTGCCTTCAAATTGCCGAAGTAGGGTCTCACTGTGCAGGACTTGCTTCGAGTCACGCCATGCCCAAGCCAACCAAACAGTGCCCACCGGCTTGGCATCAGTACCGCCAGTCGAGATCGGAAGAGCACACC
>CALCBL010000517.1 GCA_937897495.1 uncultured Burkholderiales bacterium | reverse complement strand
TAATGTTTGTTCACCCGCCAAAACGGGCGACAGCAAAATCCGGTTGTAATTGGGGTGCACTTCACTGCCAAAAACAGTGATGTCAAATAAGTCTGGATCAAGTTTGATCAATTCTTCCAGAGTACGAACACCGGCCATGCCGTTGCCCACCATGACCAATTTCATTTTGCTCATAATTTCTCCACGTGTGCTTGTCTTGTATAAAGGAAGTCAATCACTGCTTTGCGATAGCTTAGGTAGCGTGGGTTATCCGAGAGTTCCACACGTGAACGCGGACGCGGCAGATCTACTTGCAAAACTTCGCCAATCGTGGCGGCAGGCCCATTGGTCATCATCACAATCTTGTCTGACAACAATACGGCCTCATCAACATCGTGGGTCACCATGACGACGGTGCTTTGGGTGTTGGCCACAATTGTCAAAAGCTCGTCTTGAAGTTTGGCGCGGGTTAAAGCATCTAACGCACCGAAAGGTTCGTCCATCAATAAAACTTGCGGTTCCATGGCCAATGCGCGCGCAATGCCCACACGTTGTTTCATGCCACCAGAGATTTCGCCTGGACGTTTTTGTGCTGCATGACTTAAACCCACCATGTCCAAGGCTGCATCGGTTCGTGCTTTGAGTTGTGTTGTGTTCTCTTTTGTTTTGCCGTCAACTCGACCGTTATTGCCAAACACTCGCTCAACGCCCAAATAGACGTTTTCAAAACAGGTCAACCAAGGCAGCAAAGAGTGGTTTTGGAAAACTACTGCGCGCTCTGGTCCTGGGCCTGAAATTTCGCGATTTGCACAAATCAGGTTGCCTTGCGTTGGGGTGGTTAAACCTGCAATCAAGTTGAGCAGTGTGGATTTGCCGCAACCAGAGTGTCCAATCAAAGCCACAAATTCGCCTTTGCCCACAGTCAGGTCGATGTCTCGCAATGCGGGGAAGTCGCCTTTGGCTGTTTTGAAAGTTTGAGCAACACCTTGAATTTCAAGGTATTTCGAATTGAGATTGAGACTCATGTGCGCACCTCTTCGAAGGTGAAGGCGGTCGCCAATTTGATCAATGCGTACTCCAAAATAAGGCCCACCAATCCAATCACAAAAATCGCAATGATGATGTTTTTCACATTCAAGTTGTTCCACTCATCCCAGACCCAAAAGCCAATGCCAACACCGCCGGTTAACATTTCTGCCGCCACAATCACCAGCCATGCGGTACCGACTGCTAAGCGCACGCCGGTGAGCATGTAGGGCAACACAGCAGGGAATAAGATTTTGGTCACGATCTTCCATTCCGACAGATTCAATACGCGTGCCACATTCATGTAGTCCTGCGGCACGCGTTGAACACCCACGGCAGTATTGATGACCATCGGCCAAATGGAGCAAATGAAGATGGTCCAAATAGCCGCTGGGTTTGCGCCTTTGAAGACAAGTAAACCAATTGGCAACCATGCCAAAGGTGAAACAGGTCGCAACAGGCTGATCAAGGGGTTGAACATGTTTGAGAGAAACTCAAACCGGCCAATCATGAAGCCAAAGGGAATGCCGATAACGGCCGCCAAGCCAAAACCCATGGCCACACGTTTGAGAGAGCTTAAGATGTTCCAACCTAATCCCTGATCGTTGGGCCCGTTGCTATAGAAAGGATCACTGAAAACCTGAATCGCTTGAATGAAAGTTTCCTTGGGAGATGGGAAGTTGTTTGTGCTGCTAAAGGAAACCAATCCCCAAATTGCCACTAAAAATGCCATGCCCAATATGGGCGGTAGCACCCTTAATACAATTTGTTTCAAGTTAATCGTTGGCATCCGAAATCCTTAAGCTTTGACTTTGAAGCTGTCAGCGTATTTCTTTGGATCTTTGCCATCCCACACCACGCCATCCATGAACTTACTGGTGCGTATGACATCTTTCGGCACATGCGTATTGCTGGCTATGGCAG
>CALCBL010000516.1 GCA_937897495.1 uncultured Burkholderiales bacterium | reverse complement strand
GCGCAACTGAGCGCGGCGCTCTTCGGCATTGTCTTGGGTCATTTTCGGTCTCCTTGGAAGCAGGAACCACCGGCTTCAATGTGTAAAGCGTCTGGCGTTCTGCTGGGGCTGATTCTAGACCTCCAATTTGGGAGTCTGCTTTGGGGTTCAATCACGCATTCAATCGCGCATGATTGCTTCAATTTCATCGGCTTTCACAGGCACGCCGCGCGTGATCAATTCGCACCCTTTTGCGGTCACGACCGCATCGTCTTCAATGCGAATGCCAATGTTGTGGAAACGCTCGGGCACCCCTGGGGCGGGTCTGACATAAATGCCCGGCTCAATGGTCAAGACCATGCCAGGTCGCAAAATGCGGCTTGGGCGGTCCTTGATGAGTTCTCCGCTTAAGGGGTCTTTGCGCTCACTGAAGGTGCCCACTTCTGATGGTTCGACATAACTGCCGCAGTCATGCACATCCATGCCAAGCCAATGGCCGGTTCGGTGCATGTAAAACTGGAAATAGCTTCGATTGGCAATCACATCTTGCACATTGCCCACTTTGTTGGCATCTAAAAGGCCGACATCGAGCATGCCTTGCGCCAACACCTTGACCGTTGCTTCGTGCGGATCTACAAAACGTGCGCCTTCATGCGTGGCTGCAATGGCAGCCTCTTGCGAGGCCAATACCAAGTCATAAAGTTCGCGTTGTGCCGAGCTGAATTTGCCGTTGGCAGGAAACGTGCGTGTGATGTCGCTGGCATAGCCGTCGAGTTCACAGCCCGCATCGATCAAAACCAAGTCGCCACTCAAAATAGGCGCAGCATCTGCGCGGTAGTGCAGCACACATGCATTGGCACCGCCGGCCACAATGGAGCCATAAGCTGGGTATTGAGAGCCGTGTTGGCGAAATTCGTGAAGCAGCTCAGCGTCCAAGTGGTATTCACGGACGTCTTGCCCTGCTCTCAACATGCTTGCTGATCTTTTCATTGCGCGAATGTGAGCGCCTGCACTGATTTGAGATGCGCGGCGCATGATGCCAAGTTCATGTGCGTCTTTGACCAAACGCATTTCATCCAAAATACCGCACACATCGCGTTGCTGCTCTGGGCACAATGCGCCGTAGCGTACGCGCGCACGAACGGCATTGAGGCCTGTTTCAATGCGCGCAGACAAATCTTTGTGCGTTGCAAAGGGGTAC
>CALCBL010000515.1 GCA_937897495.1 uncultured Burkholderiales bacterium | reverse complement strand
CCAAGCGTCTAAACACGACTGCAAGGCCACGGGTGTCACAATTTCGAGCGACTTAATTTGTTGGGCTGCCAACAGATTTTTCAGAATTTCTCTGGCAAAGGGATTGGACTCAACCAAAACCACATCCACTGAGTGCGAAATAGCACTGAAACCTTGGGTCATTTGCAGCTTAGGAATGATTTGCTTGTCGAGTAACTCTGGCGAAGGGGTTTCAAATGTGGCCGTGAAAGAAAAAGAACTTCCTTCACCCAGACGTGAGTGAACTTTCATTTCACCCTGCATGAGTTGAACCAAATTTTTTGCAATGGAAAGTCCGAGGCCACTGCCACCATATTTGCGGTTGACTGAAGCATCTGCCTGACTGAATGGCGAAAAAATAAGTTGAATTTTTTCAGCCGGAATGCCAATGCCTGTGTCAGTTACCTCAAAGACGCACACCACCTGATTCTCACTGACTTCTTTTTTCCGAACACGCAATTTAACCCAACCCGTATCGCTGAACTTCAAGGCGTTGCCCAATAAATTTTGCAACACTTGTCCAAGTCTTAAGGGGTCACCCATCAGCAATTGCGGCACATCGGGATCGATGTCCAAGTACAAATCAATTTTTTTCTGCTCTGCTTGAAATGCAAACCCTTTGAGAGCCTGCTGACAGGCCGTATGCAAATCGAACAAGGCTTTATCTAGCGTGAGACGATTGGCACCCAATCGTGTGAAATCTAAAATGTCGTCAATCAGTCTTAAGAGACTTTGCGAGGCTGTTCGTGACATTTCAAGATAGTCTTTTTGCTCTGGGTTCAAGCGTGTGCCCAGTGCAAGTTCGGTCATGCCCACCATGCTGTTGATGGGCGTCCTAATTTCGTGGCTCATTTGAGCCAAGAAGGCCGATTTGGCTTGGTTGGCTGCTTCAGCAGCATCAAGCGCATTGGACATGGCAAGCCGGTCTTCTTCCCTTCGCGCCCAGATGGCCGCAACATGGCGAGTTAAAACATAAGTGGCCAACAGCATCAAAATAGACATGCCAATGATGCCACTGGAAGATAGCCACCACTGCCCTTCAACCCGACTTCGTGAAATGGCAACAGCCACTGTCAAGGGCAGTTGTGCGGCGGTGCGATAGTGCACTTCCAAATTTTCGCTGTTTTGTTTGGCATCTTTGAGAATGTCAATGTAGCGGCCAAAATCTTGGTTCTTTGCAACCCCTTTGACAGCTGGCATTTCTGAAAAAACTTGGTCATGCGGAAACCATCTCTGTGAACTGCTGGCCAAAATTCGACCTGCGTAATCGAACACATAGACCGCATCACATTGATCGTCAACCGATTCTGCAAAACCAGCAATTAAATCTTCTGGGTTAATCAATATCACCCAACGCACCACCTGACCATCTGCACGTTTCATGCGCATTGACAAGGGCAAAATGGCAATGTCCTTTAAGCGAATATCGGTTTGGTTGAAGTCCATCAAATTGCGAACGGGCCGCCATCGTCCAGCCGCTAAATCGTTTCCAACATCTCTGTCTAAGCCAAGTTGCGGCCAACTCACAGACTGATTGACCATCCCATCCTCTGAGCTTGCCAATACCCGACCGTCTTCTGTCAGCATGGACAAAGAACGAATGAAACTGGAATTTTCAATGGCGGATTTGAGCTGCGATTGCGTGGGCGAATTTGAAGATGACCCTTGATTGGCAACTGTCATGATGGCGGAAGATGACTCTAGTGTTCGGCTCACATGATTGAACAAGATACGCGTCAACAAATCACCCCTTGCTTCCTCTCGATCTAGGGTGTCTTGCCTGTCTTTCCAAAGGTAGCTGCCAGCAACCAAGGCGATGAAAACAGCGACGGCCACCCCAAATCGGTAGACGCCCTGAGAAGTTGCATTCTGGGAAAGCGGCGAACTGGAGAGTGACTTACTTTTCAAGCTGGTTTGCCTATTATTTCAACAACACGATGGGTTCAAGATTGTTTGTTTTTGCGAACTGAAGCAAACGTCCATCTTTTTTGATCAAACTCAAAAATCCATCGACCCTTATTTGCAAACTTTGATCGCCTTTGGCAAAAGCGTAAGCGTACTCGGTGGCGGCCATGCTGCTAGGCGCTTGAATCACGGCAGCCCAATCAGTCAAGTCAATCATTCTCAAACTGTAGGGATAGTCGGTCATGAAGGCATCGGCTCTGCCAGACAAAACCTCTTGCTCCCTGGTGCCTGGGAACTGAACCTTAAGCAGTCTGGCTTTTTTCAAAGACTTTGACATGACAGCTTCCATGATCGTCCCCGCAGCAACTGCAATCACGCGCCCTGATTGATCTAAGCTGTCCCAGTTCTGAAGGCCCTCTTTGTTTTTCAGGGTGACGGCAAACAAACCACTTTTGAGATAGGGCTGAGAAAACAGCAGGCGAGCCTGACGCTCTTCTGTGATGCCAATGGCGTGGGTGGCAATGTCGCAGCGATCTTGCTCTAGGGATTCATACAGTTGCGCAAAGTTACTGTCCACATATTTCAACTTCACCCCGAGTTCCCGCGCTAAATCCTGCGTGATGGCAATGTCGATGCCGCTGAGTTCTCGGGTTTTGGGATTGCGATAACTGATGCTGTAGTACTCGGGCCATATGCAAGCACGCAATTCTTTGTTGGCCAGTACACGCTCTAATCGAGTGGTTTGTGCCAAGGCCTGATTGGGCATCAACACGGCAAGCGTCACAACAAGCAGGGGCAGATGGCTGAGTGACCCAATTGGCACCCAAGCGCACAGTTTTTGAAAGCAAGAACCCAAGATTTTTAAAAAATTCATGTAGAAGAATTCAATAGTTTTTGTATTTACTTTAAATTAAACACCAAAAAACTCTTTAGGTCTAAATTATTCATTCTTTAGAATTAATTTGTGAGTTTACAGATTCGTGCGACAATCTGCACGTTGCCGCCTCCAGTTGCCGCAACATCAGCACTTCTGCTGGGG
>CALCBL010000514.1 GCA_937897495.1 uncultured Burkholderiales bacterium | reverse complement strand
CTATCTGCCCTACCCCTACAAATCTGACGATGGCAGAGAAAACCAAAATCCGGGTCCTGTTCGCTCAACCCGTGGAGGTGGGCACGATTCAAGTGAAGAAGAAATAACAACAACCCAAAGAGGTAAAAATCTATCCCGAAATCCAAGGGCTGGTCACCACAATATAGGGTTTCGGTGCGCGACATCGTCAATCTGACGTCAAACCGCATTAAGAGCTAAAGTTAGCACTACCGATGAAGGAAAACCATGAAAATCGTCATAGCGCAAATGAGTCACGAGACCAATACATTCTCGCCGGTGCCAACGCCCATTGGCCGATTTGCCAGGGCAAGCTCACTGCCTCTGGAGGGAGAAGACGCCATCAGCGCCAATCGAGGTACGGGTACCGCCATAGGTGCATTCATTGAACTTTCTGAGCAGGCCGGTGCCACCATCACAGTGCCGGTTTCTGGCCATGCTTGGCCAAGCGGCCCTGTCGAAGATCAAGCATACGAGTACATGTGCAGCCGAATTTGCGATGCTGTTGCCCAAGGCTGTGACGCCATCCTGCTAGATTTGCACGGTGCCATGGTGACTGAAAGCTATCCTGATGGTGAAGGTGAACTGCTAGCACGCCTGCGCCGCATTGCGCCGCACACACCCATCGGTGTGGCCCTGGACATGCATGCCAATGTCTACCCTGCGATGGTTGAAAACGCTGACGTGATTGCAGGCTTCCAAACTTATCCCCATGTCGATATTTACGAAACAGGCCGACGTGCAGGGGCTGCACTTTTTTCTATGCTTGCAGGCAAAGTATCTCCTTCCATGGCTTGGGGGCAGCGGCCCATGTTGCCGCACGTCATGCGGCAGTCAAGCCTCGACTCGCCAAACCGTGAAATTCAAGAACGAGCGGCTGAAATGGAAAGACAAGGCGCGCTGTGTGCCAGCTTGTTCGTCGGATTTCCACATGCCGACATCGTGAATGCGGGTCTATCGGCGGTGGTGGTCACCGACAACGACCCTGCGCTGGCGCAGCGTTGGTGTGACGAGCTGCTCGACATGGCATGGAAAGACCGCGCAAAATGGGTCTATCAAGTGGAGCCCCTTGAGAAGTCCCTAGCCCGTGCGCGTGCCATTGATCCCAATGCAAGCCCTGGCCCAGTGGTACTACTAGACCACTACGACAACGCCGCCTCCGGCGGTACGATGGACACGATGGCCGTGCTGGATGGCATTCTCCAATCTGGCCTTGAAGATGTGGCAGCGTTTGCGATATTTGATCCACAGGCTGTTGATGAAATGCAGAAGGCTGGATTGGGTGCGCACGTTACCCTCATGTTAGGCGGCAAGCTAGACATGCCAAGCCTAGGTCTTAAGGGACAAGCTCTCAAGGTCAGCGGAACTGTGAAACACCTATCTGACGGCCGCTTTGTGAACCGCGGACCCATGTTAAAAGGTGTTCAGATGGACATGGGGCCAACCGCAGTGCTAGATACGGGCAAAGTAGAGATCGTTGTCATCTCGCGCCAACAAGAGCCTAATGACATTGAATGTTTCGCCTCTCAGGGTATTGATCCAAGTCAGAAGCGCTTTCTGATGCTGAAGAGCCGAGTGCACTGGCGCGCCGGATTTGGT
>CALCBL010000513.1 GCA_937897495.1 uncultured Burkholderiales bacterium | reverse complement strand
TTGATGCTGCCAAAGAAGGTGTGAAAGCCAACCGTGCACGCGTGGACAAAGACGATGCCAGCGGTGTGGCCGAGTTGCGCAAAAAAGGCATGACCGTGATTGAGAATGTAGACAAAGCAAAATTTGTGGCTACTTTGGCACCTATCAATGCCGAGTTTGAAAAGCAGTTTGGCAAAGCCAACCTCGATCGCATCCGCAATTACAAGTAAACATTGACGACTTGCTAACGCCCAATGGTTCTTGCTGTTGGGCGTTTTTGTTTTGAGAATTTGGTGAGCCTATGAAACAACTATTTTTGCGGTTTGAGCACTGGACCACGTCGATTGCCATGATGGTGGCTTGCCTCATGATGGCGCTGTCATCTATCTTTGCCATTCACCAAATTTTCACCCGCTTTGTGATTGAGTCGCCAGCCGAATGGACCGAAGTGCTCATTCGGTTTTCTTTAATTTGGATGGTGTTTTTGGGCATTCCCACAGCCTTTCGGCAAGGGGCCATGGTCAGCGTTGACTTGCTCTACAGAATGTCGGGCCAGCGAGGTCGGCGTGTACTAGACACCGTGGTCGCAGCTGCTGCCATGTTGCTGTGCGTTATTATTTTCTGGTGGGGACTTGACTACGCCAATCGCGGCAGCGTGCAGTCCATGATTGGACTTGAAGGTGTTTCCATGTTCTGGGCTTATTTGGCGCTGCCCGTGGGGGCTGTTTTCAGCATGATCAGCATTGTGGGCAACTGGTTAGACCCACAGCGTCTTGAAATGGAGACTGCGCAATGAGCTTAGCCATGCTGATCACCATGCTGGTGTGCTTTGCACTCAGCATTTCTATTGCTGTCTCCATTGGTTTGTCTGCCATTCTGGGCATTCAAATTGCCAATGCCAACATGCTCATTTCCGTGAAGGAAATGTTCAATTCAATCAACAAGTTTCCGCTGGCCGCTATTCCCTTTTTCATTTTGGCGGGCAACCTCATGGAAACGGGTGGCATTTCCAAACGGCTCGTCGAATTTTCTAAAAGTATTTTGGGCGGCATCCAAGGTGGCCTGCCCATGACCTGCGTCTTGACGTGCATGATTTTTGCTGCGGTCTCGGGCTCTTCGGTGGCCACCACCTTTGCCATTGGTGCCGTCCTCATTCCGGCGCTGATTAAACATGGCTACCCGCGCCCCTGGGCAACTGCTCTGCAAGCCACTGCCGCAGAACTGGGTGTGATTATTCCGCCATCGATTCCCATGATTCTTTTTGGTGTCGCTGCTGAAGTCTCTATTGGCGAGCTCTTCATTGCAGGCGTAGGCCCTGGCATACTGATTGGTGTTGCATTGATGATTTTTGTTTGGGCCTATTCCAAGTACATGGGCTGGGGCAAAAACGACGGCGATGGCCGCCTGAGCTTTGGCAAAGCCACTTACCAAGCTGGCTGGGCCTTGCTCATGCCATTCATTGTGCTGGGCGGTATTTATGGTGGCATTTTCACGCCCACTGAAGCTGCTGCTGTTGCGGTGCTTTACTCGTTCATCGTAGGCACACTGATTTACCGCGAAATTGGTTTCAAAGACATTTACACCATTTTGCGCAAATCAGTTATTTCCAGCGCCGTGATCATGTTCATCATTGCCAATGCAGGCATGTTTGCTTTCCTAATTACGCGTGCCGGTGTTCCCGGTGCCATTGGCGCTTGGCTGCAAGAAATCTTGCAATCACCTGCCTACTTTCTGTTGGGTGTCAATGCCGCTTTGTTTGTCATTGGCATGTTCATTGAAACTGGCGCCGCCATCATTGTTTTGGCCCCCATCTTGGTGCCCGTGGCCATTCACTTCGGCATCGACCCTGTGCACTTTGGCATGGTCATGGTGGTGAACTTGGCACTGGGCATGATTACACCGCCATTTGGTGTGAACTTGTTTGCGGCCTGTACGGTGGCCAAGATCTCGCTAGACCGGATCATCAAAGATTTGATCCCGTTTATCTGCGTCATCTTGACCTGCCTGATGCTGATCAGTTATGTACCCGTGATCTCACTGGCTTTGCGAGATTTGGTGTACAACAAATAGAGCAAAAGAGGCAGACCTATGGTGGTTCCTATCGATTGGAAGTACAAAAGTGCAATTGTTGAATGTGATTGGTTAAAAGAAAACATCGATAACCCATTGGTTCGTATTTATGATTGTTCTACGTACCTGCATTACACCGATGATCACCCATCAAAACCTTATGATGTAGTCAGCGGATTGACAGCATATCAAAAAGAACATATCCCTCAATCTGCGTATTTGGATCTTCAAAATGACTTATCTGACAAAGATAGTCCTTACAGCTTTACTCTGCCAAAGTTATCACACCTTGCGCACTGCCTGAAACAGCGTGGAATCGGCGACCCTCATCATATTATTTTGTATTCTAGAAATGGGTTGCAATGGGCAACTCGAATATGGTGGATGATATTTGTACTTGGATATAAAAAAGTGAGTATTTTGAATGGCGGCTTTGCCGAGTGGAAGCGGCTGGGTATGCCAACTGAGCAAGCATTAACGTGTTTTCCAGCAGCTGATTTCAAATCTGACGAGAAGCCGGAGATATTTGTTGGCAGAGAGCATGTTTTGTCTTCAATCGACGATGGTCAATCGGTTCTGATTAATGCATTGACTGCTGATATTCACAGGGGCCAAAACAAACGCTACGGACGCCCTGGGCACATTACAAGCAGCCTGAATATTCCATTTCATTCGCTAGTAGACCCTGACTCTGGCAAGCTCGTTTCACCAGAAAGCGCCTTAAAAATATTTGAAGATCAAAACATTTCGTCTAATTTGAAAATCACTAATTACTGCGGCGGTGGCATAGCGGCCACATTAAATGCTTTTATTCTTTATCAATTAGGATTTGAAAATATTTTTATTTATGATAATTCTTTAAGCGAATGGGCTATGGACCCGAACTTTCCAATGGAAACTTGTTAGTTTTCCACAGCTTCAGATTTGTCTCTACCGTTAATCCATATTAACTTTCAACCATCAGGAAAAAAATGCCAAAAGCCATCGTTATACGTGAATATGGCGGCTCAGATGTTTTAAAGGTGGAAGACGTTTCGGTTGAGAGTCCCGGGCCCAATGAAATCCTCATTCGACAAACCGCCATTGGCGTTCATTTTCATGATATTTACGTGCGATCGGGCCTCTACAAGACCTTGAGCCTTCCGGGAATTCCAGGGTTGGAAGCTGCAGGTATTGTTGAGGAAGTTGGTCCTGGCAAATCGATGTTCAAAAAGGGGGACCGCATAGGCTACGTCACCAGTGGCTATGGCGCCTATGCAAGTCATCGCATTTTGAGTGAAAAACTAGCTGTAAAAATTCCTGACAACATTTCAGACTCTTTGGTTGCTACGAATTTTTCACGTTTGCTAACTGTCGAAATGCTCACTTCAAAAGTTACTTCGCTTCATTCTGGGCAAACAATTCTAGTGACAGCTGCCTCAGGAGGGGTGGGCAGATTGCTTTGCCAGCGCGCACATGCGATGGGCGTCCAATTGATCGGGGTCGTGAGTACAGATGAAAAGGCAAAAATGGCCAGAGGCTATGGGTGTCATCACACACTGATTTATCAGGACAGCAATTTTGTCGATAAAGTTTTAGACATAACTGGTGGTAGGGGCGTTGACATCGTTTTTGACTCTGTAGGTGCTAAAACTTTTCAAAACTCTCTTGCTGTTCTTAAACTTCGAGGCCACTTGGTTAATTTTGGCCAATCATCAGGGCCTGTAGAGCCCCTTGCTATGTCAAAACTTGCGGAAAAATCTTTGACAATCACCCGCCCCATACTTTTTCACTACTTGAATGATGGAGATGCTTACACGGTGATGGCTGCAGCAGCCTTTAATGCGTTTAGTCAGGATGCGTTTGTATTAACTGAGTTACAGGGCATTGGTCTAGAGAATGCAAGTACCGCACATGACAAGCTGGCATCGGGACAAGGCGGCGGTAGCCTCTATCTGATACCTTAAAACTAATTGGGGTCAGAGCAACATTAATTTCCAATCAGTGGGGGTAGAGGCTAAGGGGGGCTAACAATAAATGGGGTCAGAGCAACAT
>CALCBL010000512.1 GCA_937897495.1 uncultured Burkholderiales bacterium | reverse complement strand
TGTTTTTTAACCAAAAAATGGTGGCCTCGGCTGCTGCGGTCTCGCCACTTTTTGATTCGACAAGTAAGGTCATTTTTGCACCAGAGATCCAGTGCTTGGGGTTGGTTTTGGTCTGCTGCCAACTGGATTGTCAAGATACTGGTTGTTTCTCTGCTGCTTTCAAATTTGACAGGTTTAGACAGCTTTCAAACCTTGCGGGGCGCTTTGACCGGTGAGCTTTCTGCGATGTTGCCATTGACAGGTCCCGCGGGGCTCGGTACTTACGAAGCTGGCGTTTGGACTGGCTTGGGTCTAACTTGGCAAGAGATGAAGGGCCTAATGGGTAGCGTTTTGTTAACCCACATCTTCTTTCTGAGTATTTCTTTGTTGGGCGCGGTGGTGGCCTTGTCGTTCAACGCATTGCGACTAGAAAATTTCAAATCAAAGCAGGATGGTGCTCATGTCTAATTCCGAGCACTTGACCTTGAAGGTAGATGCCCCAATTCAGTCACATCAGCTTTCTGTTGTTGTGCCCATGTACAACGAAGAAGAGTTGGCCGGTGATTTGATACAAGCAGTTCAAACTGCATTGTTGAACTACCCATTTCCATGGGAATTGATCGTGGTAGACGATGGCAGCAGCGATGCTACCTGGGACCAATTGAATTTGACAGCCAAAAAGATTGGACCGCATGTTCGTTTGATTCGTTTGCTTCGTAATTTTAAGCAGACAGCCGCAATGCAGGCAGGCATTGATGCCGCTCGCGGTGATGTGATTGTGACCATGGATGGTGACTTGCAAAATGACCCGCGTGACATTCCAAAATTGGTTCAGCATTTGCTATCCAATGACCTCGACATGGTGGCAGGTTGGCGCCAAAACAGACAAGATGGTTTGTGGCTTCGAAAGATACCTTCAAAATTAGCCAATCGTTTGATTCGCAATGTGAGTGGACTTAATTTTCAAGACCTTGGTTGTAGCTTGAAAGCCTTTAGAGCTTCTGTGCTGCGCAAGGTGCGCCTGTATGGTGAGATGCACCGGTTTATTCCGGCTTGGTTGGCCACCGTGACATCGCCGATGAGAATGGCAGAAATACCTGTGTCGCATTTTCCTCGAATGAAAGGCCAATCTAAATATGGTCTTTCGCGCACCTTTAGAGTCTTGCTCGACCTTCTGTCCATTCACTATTTCTTACGTTTTGGTTCACGGCCAGGTCATTTCTTTGGTGGACTTGGCATCATCGTGACAGGCATAGGTCTGTTGATTTTGACTTACCTTGGTATTTTGAAGTTCATGGGTGAATCGATTGGCAATCGACCCTTGATGTTTCTCGGATTCTTTGCTGTGGTCAGTGGCGTGCAACTTTTGACAACGGGTGTCATTGCAGAAATATTGATGCGCACTTATTACGATGCCGGAAAATTCAATTCATATCACACGCTGAACGACGTCAGTACACCTCCCAACGAGGCTTGGCATGTTATCAAGTGATCAACCCAATTCATTGACGCTTAAATGGGTGTTGGGTGCTCTGGCCTTGCTTGGCTTATTTTTGCTAGGGCTAGACCAAGCGCTGTTATTTGATGTGGATGAAGGTGCATTCACGGAAGCCACGCGTGAGATGCTGGTGTCTGGTGATTGGAGTCATACCACCCTGAACGGACTGGACCGCTTTGACAAACCTATTGGAGTGTATTGGTTACAAGCGATCAGTGCGTCTATTTTTGGTTTAAACGAGTTTGCCTTTAGATTGCCTTCGGCGCTCTCTGGTTGGCTGGCAAGTCTGGCGTTGGCCCGGTTTGCGCATCAGCTTTGGGGCCCGCGTGCTGGCTTATTGGCTGCCGTCATTTCAGCGACAAGCTTGGGTCCTTGGGCGATGGCAAGAACCGCTACAGCGGATGCCTTGTTGGGCCTTTTTTTCGTCTTGATTTTTATAGATCTCTGGCGAGTCATCAGTTCTAACAGTGTTGCGTCCCGCAGAAAGTTAGCCCTCTGGGTTGCTTTGGGACTTTTGGTGAAAGGGCCTGTGGCCATTGTTGTGCCATTGGGCACATTGGCCATTTACGGCTTGCTCATGCCTCAAGCGCGCGCGCCTCTTAAGGCGCTGTTCTCTGATGGGGTCGCCTGGCTGATTTTGCTTGCAGTGTCTTGTCCTTGGTACCTTTATGCCTACGCAAGGCATGGCCAAAATTTCATCAATGGATTTCTCTTAAAGCACAACGTCGAACGTTTCATGGGCAGCATGGAGGGGCACTCAGGCCATTGGGCTTACTTCCTAGTTGCTTTGCCATTGTTGTGGTTGCCTTGGTCGACCTTGTGTTTGAGTGCCATTGCCAATGTTCGAACTCAATGGCAACAACCTGTCTTCAAATACGCCTGGATTTGGTTTGCCTTTGTGTTTTGTTTCTTCAGCATAGCCAATACCAAGCTGCCACATTATTTGTTGTATGCCGGCCCTGCTGTATGCCTGTTGCTAACTTCTTCTGCATTGTCTGCAAGCCGCCGCATGTGGGCCTTGACCTGGGCTGTTGCAATATCTGGTTTGACTGCAATGCTGTTGCTACCCAGTTATTTACAGCAACATCCTGAATGGGTGACGGACGTGTTTTACAAGACCTTGTTAGAGGGCTCGCCACAAACTCAGATGAAGGCTTGGTTGTTTGCAGTTCCCTTGCTGCTGTATGTTGCGCCTGCCTTGAATTATTTGTTGCGCATTGTGAAGCCTGCCAACACTTACATGACCCAAGGTTTTGGGTTTATTTCTTTTTCGGTTTTTCAAGCCAGCGTCTTAGCACTCGTTGTATTGCCTTGGTGGGCGCAAACAATCCAAGCACCTGTGCAAGGTCTGGCTTTGA
Organism: uncultured Burkholderiales bacterium; assembly: GCA_937897495.1. Taxonomy (GTDB): domain Bacteria; phylum Pseudomonadota; class Gammaproteobacteria; order Burkholderiales; family Burkholderiaceae_C; genus Limnohabitans_A. The sequence goes on along the minus strand of CALCBL010000512.1, from coordinate 2,625 downwards.
AGTTTCGCGATAACACCAACACCATTGTTCAATGGCGCGTTCATCTTCCTTCGTTTGCCACTTACAGGCAGCAAGAGGCTCCCAGACGAGAGCCATTGCCTGGCGAGATGGCTTTGGTCAAGAACACCAGGCCTTATTGGCCTATTGAGTGGGAAACGCTGGCGGTCATTGGGCCTCTAGCGGTAGTGAAAGTGCCAGACCTATTGAGGAGCAAACCATGACTCATTCGATGCGAGCATTTCTCGAGCGAGCTTTGAACAGACATTTCCATTGCATACCGGGTTGCATCGCCTTGTTCTTGTTTGCGACATTGATTTTCAGTGTTTACCCACAATTGGATCTGTGGATGTCTCATTTGTTTTACGCAAAAAATGGAATCTTTCCTGCTAACGAGATGTGGTTGGTCAAAGTTGTGTACCACGGCACACCATGGGTTGGTCGCGTGCTGTTTGTTGGTTCAATTCTTCTTTTGACAGTGGCTGTCTTGATGCCATCCAGAGTCTCAAGAAGAAATTGGCGGCGTGCTTGTGCCGTTGTTGCCGTCGTTGTGCTTGGCATTGGACTCTTGGTACACACAGTTTTAAAGGACGGTATGGGGCGCCCGCGTCCTCGTGATGTGCAGGCTTTTGCGGGTCCTACTGCATTTGTACCGGTCTTTGTGCCAAGCCAATTTTGTCAAACAAACTGCTCATTTGTCAGCGGACATTCTGCGGTTGGCTTTGCGCTCATGTCACTAGGAATGTTTGGCATTCGAAGGAAGCGTCAATTTTGGCTTGTCACGGGTTTGGTCGTGGGGGGGTTGATTGGCCTAACGAGAATAGCGCAGGGGAGACATTTTCTAAGCGACATTGTCTTTTCTTTGATCGCTATTTGGTCCTCGCACCTGTTCATCAGAACTGTTTGGTTGCGATTTAGAGCTTGGCAGTTCCGTAGAAGGTCCTTGCCCATCTCTCACATGCAGAAAAGTCTGTAACAATTGAGTGTTGCCACGCACCATTTTGTGACATTCATCAAATTGTCATCAAATTGAAATTTATTAACTCAATAATATTGGTAACGCCTACTTAAGATTGTGCGGAAGATTCCTTATTCAAGAATGGATGCGACCAATTGAGAAAGCCTACTTCATTGACTTCAGATGATTCAAGCTCTGGCATCGACTTGCTAGATAGAGATGGCAGTCTATTGGCTTTCAATGAGCGAGTTTTGGACTGGGCAAAACGGCCAGAAGTTCCACTCCTAGAGCGCCTACGTTATCTTTGTATTGTGTCGTCTAATTTAGATGAGTTTTTCGAAGTGCGTGCTGACTTGCACATGTCTGCATTTCGAAACAATGACGATAAAGGCACTTACAACACCAAGACATTCGAGATCGTTTACAACACGGCCAGAGATTTGGTGAACGAACAATACAGTTTGTACAACGCCGTTTTGCTACCCAGTTTACAAAAAGAAGGCATCAAAATTCTTTCGCATGGTGAGAGAAATATAGTTCAAAAAAACTGGGTTAAAAATTATTTTAGACGTGAGGTCAATCCACTTTTGGTGCCTGTAGGACTCGACCCTGCTCACCCATTTCCACAAGTTGCCAACAAATCCTTGAACTTCATTGTGCAGTTGTCTGGCAAGGATGCGTTTGGTCGCTCCAACGACATTGCCATTGTCAAAGTTCCAAGAGTTTTGCCCAGGGTCATTCCGCTTCCTGCCCAGGTAGCCGGCCATGGCAAAGCATTTGTTCTGTTGTCTAGCGTCATTCGTGCGCATTTGAATGACTTATTTCCAGGTCGAGAAGTCGGACAGTTTTCGCAATTTCGGGTCACGCGCAACTCAGACTTGTCAGTTGATGAGGAAGAAGTTGAAAACTTGCGGACAGCCTTGCGCAAGGGCTTGCAACACCGTCAGTATGGACAAGCATTGCGCTTAGAGGTTTCGGAAAGTTGCTCTGAACATTTGTCTGACTTTTTACTCAAACAATTCAGCTTGCCAAAATCTGCTTTGTTTCGTGCTGCGGGCCCTGTGAATTTGGTTCGTCTTAGCCAACTCATTGACTTGGTGGGCGATCCTGCATTGCTTTTTCCTGCTTATCAATCTAGTTTTCCAAAGCAGTTGAAGCAAGGCGAATCCATTTTTGCACGGCTGCAAAAAGGGGATGTTCTGATTCATCAACCCTTTGAAAGCTTTGATGGCGTCTTGGCCTTCCTCAAAGAGGCTGTAGAAGATCCCCAAGTGCTGGCGATCAAACAAACCATTTACCGAACAGGCAGTGACCCTGCCATGATGAATTTACTCCGAGAAGCGGTACGGCGCGGAAAAGAAGTAACTGCTGTGGTCGAGCTCAAAGCCCGTTTCGATGAAGAAGCCAATATCAATTGGGCAGAGCAATTGGAGTCTGTTGGTGCTCAAGTTGTGTATGGTGTGGTCGGCTTAAAAACGCACGCCAAAATGCTGTTGGTCACAAGGCGTGAGGGGCGCTTGCTCAAGCGATACGGCCACTTGTCAACAGGCAACTACAACCCTAGAACCGCAAAGCTCTATACAGATTTGAGTTATCTCACTAGCGATGCGCGCATGACCTCTGACATGGAAACCTTGTTTGTTCATCTTGCAAGTCCCAGTCGTTTGGGC
>CALCBL010000511.1 GCA_937897495.1 uncultured Burkholderiales bacterium | reverse complement strand
GGTGGCAGTGGCGCCGGCGTGTTGTTGGACGACGCCGGTCACATCACTTCAGGCTTCAATGGCACATCGGTGGTGCAAACGCACATGACCAATTCGCGATTAACCGATCCTGAAATTTTAGAATTTAGATTTCCTGTTCGTTTGGACAGTTATGCCTTGCGAGAAGGTTCGGGTGGACACGGTAAGTGGTCGGGTGGCATGGGCGGTGTGCGGCGCATTCGTTTCTTAGAGACTATGACGGCCAGTATCTTGTCCAATGGCCGCATTCACCCCGCATTTGGTGTGGCAGGCGGTCAGCCGGGTGCGCCGGGTATCAACCAAGTGCGACGTAAGGACGGCAGTGTCGAAGTTTTAAAACACATTGGCCAGGTAGAAATGGCGCCTGGCGATGTGTTTGAAATTCACACGCCAGGCGGTGGTGCTTATGGCGCCCCAGAAGCCTAAAAACCCCAACTTCTGAGGCTGATGGTCAACTTAAGACTTGCCTGATTTTGACTTTTCGGGTTGTGCCGACTTAGCAGGTTCGGTGGTGCCGCCACCCTGATAAGCCGAACCATTGACTGTCAGCCCCTGGGCCGAAAATTTGGCTGAACTTTTCTCGCCCATGCCGCTGACGCGGTGCATGAGATCGGGCCAGTCTTTGAAACTGCCTTTGTTGCGCTCTTTCAAAATTTTGCCAGACAGGGAAGGTCCAATGCCTTGGATGGCATCAAGTTCGGCCGCGTTGGCTTTGTTGACATCGACAGCGGCAAAGCTGGACAAAGAAAACAGCAAGGCTGTGAGGGCTAAGATTTTTTTCAACATGTTTAATTCCTAAAGATCGCACCACCACTGCGGTGATGCAAGCTTGATTCAACTGCTGAATCCTTGTGAGAAGTGAAGTTTGCAAGCCAAGGACAGGGTCTGCAATTCACTGAAAGTGAGCCCTTCACAAGTGCTTGCTTTTTGAGGCTTAAAGCTCTTCTACTCTGCGCGGGGGATAACTGTCCCAAGCCTGGCAACCCGGGCAGTGCCAGAAATGTTCTTTGGCTTCAAAACCGCAAGCTGCACAACGGTATCGCGACAAGGGCCTAGAAGCTTGCTCTAACGCTTTTTGCACAGGTCCACGGGTTTCATCGCCACCTAAATCAGCGCCCGCCAACCAGCGTGATGCTGCCAAAAGTGAGGGTTGTTTTTGCAGATGCTCGATGTAGCGTTGGCGTGTTTGTGCTTCGCTGTCGGCACTGGTTTTTTCAAGGCTGACAATGGCGTCCATCACATCGATGCAAGGACTTTGAGCGTAGTGCGACTTGAGCAATGCCAAGGTTTGAGGCACACGTTGTGAGGTTTGAGCGGCCATGACCAAGCTGGGTGCCGCCAAGGGTGCTGCAACTGAAGACGATTCAAACAGTTGGCTCAAGGTATCGCATGCCTGAGCGGCTTGGTTCATGTTCAATTGAAGTTGCCCCAGCAGCAAGCGGGGGCGAGGTGCTTCAGGGGTTTCTTGGATGGCATTGAGCAGCAATTGGGACGCGCCGGTGCTATCACCTTGTGCATTGAGTTCGCGGGCCTGTTCGCAAAGGTAATGGGCTTTGCGAACAGAAAAACTCACTTCGCCAGAGCCTTCTAATTGCTCTGCCACCTGACGGGCTTGCGGCCACTCGCGAGAACGTTCGTAAATGGCCAGGCGTGCCAATCTGGCTTGTCCTTCAAACGCGGTGCCCTCCAGCTTTCGCAGCGCGTCTTCTGCGCGGTCTAACAAGCCAGCTTTGACAAAATCTTTGGCCAAGGCATTTTGGGCGCGTTGTCGGTCGGCGGTACTGAGATCGCCGCGAGACAGCAAATGTTCATGAACGCGAACTGCGCGCTCGTACTCGCCGCGCCGGCGAAACAAATTGCCCAATGCAAAATGCAACTCGGAAGTGTCTGGATCGTTTTGAACCGCTTCAATGAAGGCGTCAATGGCCTTGTCTTGTTGCTCGTTCAATAAAAAATTCAGTCCTTTGAAATAGGCGCGAGGCGCTTGGCGGTTGTCGATGCGCAATTGGCGTAAATCGAGTCTGGAAGCCAACCAGCCCAAACCAAATGCGGCGGGCAGCCCTACCAAAATCCAAATCAGATCAAGTTCCATGAGGGGCTTCCGGCTGTTCTGGGTGGGTTGCCGTTGCTGTGTTGGCCTGCACAGATTTGGCCGCTTGTTTTTGACGCCACCAGCGTGGCACCATGCCCAAAACGCCCACAACCAAGCCCAGC
>CALCBL010000510.1 GCA_937897495.1 uncultured Burkholderiales bacterium | reverse complement strand
GACTCGCAACTTGGCCCCAGACCGGCGTGAGCCCAAGTAACATACCCGCCAATGGCAGGGCTTGTAGGTGCTTGAGCGTCTGAAATGAGGGGCGTGTCTTCAAAGGGCTATCGTCCAGGTTGACGGGTGTTTGTAGAATGGATTATCCATGAGTGCCGCCCAACATGACCCAGTCACGCGGTCGGGTGGCCTAGCTTGACTTTTACAACTGGAATGAGAACTTGAATTCTGATCAAATTTCGACGTCGAATGTGACTTGGGCCGACCCAGAGCGCCAGTCAGCTTGCGGTGCATGGCTAACGGCTTTGGCGCAAACCCATGGCCTTGTGCCATCCAGTTTAAGAATTGCATCTGCCGATGCCAGTTTCAGGCGTTATTTGCGCGTTGACACGCAGGCGGGCGCCAGCCTGATTGTGATGGACGCACCGCCCGACAAAGAAAACTGTGAACCCTTTGTCAAGGTTGCCAAACTCATGCAGTTGGCAGGGCTTAAAGCGCCTGAGGTTTTGGCATGGCACGAAGCACAAGGCTTCATGCTGCTCACTGATTTGGGCGACCAAACCATGATGTCCGCCATTGATGTCAAAAACCCGCAAGCCAACCACGCGATTTACATGCAGGCTGTCGATGCCTTGATTGCGTGGCAGTTGTCTTCACAATCAGGCGTCTTGCCGCACTATGACGAAGCGTTGCTGAACCGAGAGCTGAGCTTGTTTCCAGACTGGTACCTTGCGCAGCATCGTCAAATTGATGTTCAAGGCAAGATGAGAAACACGCTAGACAGCACCTTCAAAATGCTGGTGACGCGCAATTTGGCCAGCCCGTCGGTGTTTGTCCATCGTGATTTCATGCCGCGCAATTTGATGATGCCTACGGGCAGTGATGCCGCTTTAGGCGTGTTGGATTTTCAAGACGCGGTGTATGGCCCTGTCACGTACGACGTAGCCAGTTTGATGCGCGATGCATTTCTGACTTGGGAAGAAGATTTTGTGCTCGATGTCACCATCCGTTATTGGGAAAAAGCGCGCAAGGCAGGCCTGCTCGACTTTGAAGATTGGCACCAAGATTTTGGTGTTTTCTACCGCGCCGTAGAGTGGATGGGTTTGCAGCGTCATCTGAAAGTGGCGGGTATTTTTGCGCGCCTGACTTTGCGCGATGGCAAAGAAAAATACTTGGCCGATGCACCCCGTTTTATTGCCTACATTCGCTCAACAGCCGCCCGGTACATTGAACTCAGACCCTTGCTTCGCCTGATCGAAGAAGTAGAAGGCAAAGACGGTGTAACGGGTTTTGCGTTTGGCCGTATGTAAGTGCTGAAAGTCAAACATTGATGTCAAACCTGCCACGCTTTCATTGTCCAACGGCGCTCATCCCAGGAGACGCCTTGAATCTGCCGCCAGGCACTGCTAGGCATGTGCAAGTTTTGAGGCTTCAGCCCAATGATGAGATCACCCTTTTCAATGGCCAAGGGGGTGAGTTCAAAGCCGTGGTCACGCACATGGGCCGCAGTGATGTGTCGGTGCGCGTGGGTGAGCAAAGCCACATTGAGCGTGAGTTGAACATGGGCGTCCATTTATGGTCCGGCATCACGGCCAATGAGCGCATGGATTGGTTGCTTGAAAAAGCCACTGAGTTGGGTGCCACCACGCTGTTGCCCATCACGGCCGAGCGCAGTGTTTTGAAACTCAAGGGTGAACGCGCAGATAAAAAATTAGCGCATTGGCAAGCCATTGCGGTGGCCTCCAGTGAGCAGTGTGGCCGCAATCGGGTTTTGCAAGTGGGCACGCCGGTTAATCTTTCCCAGGCCATTGCGCAGTTATCCGTCGCACCCTCGCAAGCCGCAAGGTGGGTCTTGTCATTGGCACCCGGCACCCGGTCGCTTCAAGAAATGATGCAGACGCTCAAAACCTCTAAAGACGAGGGCGAGGCCAAGCGGGACGAGATTATTTTGCTTAGCGGGCCAGAAGGTGGTTTGAGTCCCACAGAGGAAGCGCAGGCCATTGCAGCAGGGTTTGTACCTGTGAGCTTAGGCCATCGGGTGTTGCGCGCTGAAACAGCGCCTGTCGCCGTTTTATCTGCACTGAGTTGCTGGGATTAGATACACTCCGGTGTATGAACTCCAACCTCTTTTTGCTGGCTTTGTGCCAAGGTATTTTTCTCACCAACAACGTCACCTTCATTGCGATCAATGGTCTTGTCGGTTTAAGCCTTGCGCCAGTTGGTTGGATGGCCACGCTGCCGGTCATGGGTTATGTGGTGGGCGGCGCTTTGTCGACAGGCCTGGTGGCCAAGTCACAAGCCAAGTGGGGGCGTAGAGTTTCTTTTCAGTTGGGTTTGTTGGTGGGCTTGTTGTCGGCCATCTTGTGTGCTTATGCCACTTACACCCGTCATTTTGAATTACTGGTGTTCGCAACTTTGGTGGCTGGCTATTACAGTGCCAACGGCCAACTTTACCGATTTGCCGCCGCTGAGTTGGCGGAGGTATCCTTCCGAGAAAAGGCTGTTTCATGGGTCATGGCGGGAGGTTTGATTGGCGCCATCGTGGGTCCTAATTTGGCCTCTCACAGCAAAGGCTGGTTTGAAACGCCTTTCATGGGTGCCTATGTGGCCCTCACCGCCGTGGCGGTCTTGGGCATGGTGCTGATGCACTTTGTAAAGTTTCCGCCCGTGGTTGAGAAAGTCAAAGGCAGCTCTGAAGGTCGCCCCTTGAGCGAGATCATGAAACAGCCGGTGTTCATTGTGGAGGCAGCCGCCGCCGCGCTCAGTTATGGCGTGATGAACTTGTTGATGGCCGCAACACCTCTGGCCATGCAAGTGTGCGGTTATCAGTTCAGTGATATCGCATTGGTTTTAGAGTGGCACGTCATTGGCATGTTTGCGCCTGGTTTTTTCACAGGTCACCTGATTAAGAAATTTGGCGTCCTGCAAGTCATGGCGGTGGGCGTGCTTTTGAACTTTGTCTGCATCGCCTTAGCGCTTTCGGGCACGGACTTGCATCAATTTGTGTTGGCTCTTTTTGTTCTGGGTGTCGGTTGGAATTTTGTTTTCACAGGCGCCACCACGCTCGCCATGACGGCTTGGCGACCAGAAGAGAAAGACCGCGGCCAAGCGGCCGTCAATTTCTGTGTCTTTGCGACCATGGCCTTCACCTCGTTTGCCTCTGGCGCGTTGGTGACCACACAAGGCTGGACTTTGCTGAACTACGGCTCGGTCGTGCCTGTGGCACTCACAGCGCTGGCCTTGATGTGGCTGGTTTGGATCCGGAAAAACCAGACCGCAACTTGAGCTCAGATGTCAGGGCAAGGAAGCCATGACTTCAGCCACCGAGGCGGTCAACTTTTTCGCATAAGGCACATGCAAAAATTCATTGGGGCCATGCGCATTGCTCTTTGGGCCCAACACACCACACACCATCATTTGCGCCTTTGGAAATCCCTGGCTCAACATGCTCATGAGAGGAATGGTGCCGCCCTGACCGATGTAGCCCACCGATGCGCCAAAGTGCGATTGACTGGCACGTTGCAGGGCACTTTCAAACCACGGTGTGCTGCTGGGTGCGTTCCAACCGGTCGCGCCGCCGTTGGATTCAAAAGTCACACGCGCTTGGTAAGGCGCGTTGTCTTCTAACACTGCTTTCATTTTGGCAACAGCGGATGCTGCATCGACCAAAGGTGGCAAGCGCAAGCTCAGTTTGAACGCCGTGTAAGGCCGCAGCACATTGCCTGCGTTTTCTAATGTGGGAAAACCTTCAGCACCCGTCACACTCAGTGTGGGTGTCCAAGTGCGATTGAGCAAAGCCTGCAAAGGGTCGGTGGTGGTGGGCAATGCAAACATGGTGGAGCCGCCGCAGTCGTAGTGCGCCCAAGGAAAACGTTTGTAAACCTCTTCACCCAAAATAGCAGCGGTGGCTTTGGTTTGTGCCAATCGATCGGCAGGCACTTCGCAGTGAAAGCTGTCAGGCAAAAGTCGACCCGACTTGCTGTCTTCTAAACGGTCGAGCACCTGGCGCATGATGCGGAAGCTGGAGGGCACCAAGCCTGATGCATCACCTGAGTGAATGCCCTCCGTCAAAATCTCAACCTTCAAAGTGCCACTGGCCATACCGCGCAAACTGGTGGTAAGCCACAGCTGATCGTAGTTGCCTGCGCCACTGTCTAAGCAAATGACCAAGCCCACATCGCCCAAGCGCGGGCGCAGTGCATCGATGTAGGGCAACAAATCGTAGGAGCCCGACTCTTCACACGTTTCAATCAAGCCCACAATGCGAGGGTGTGGCGTATTTTGATTTTTCAAGGCCTGAACAGCAGCGATGCTGGCATAAGCGGCATAGCCGTCGTCTGCACCGCCGCGGCCATAGAGCTTGCCGTTTTCGTATTTGGGCGTCCAGGGACCTAAGTCATTTCGCCAGCCGCTGAACTCGGGTTGTTTGTCCAAGTGGCCATACATCAACACCGTTTGACCAGAGCCTTCAGACGCAGCACGCGTGGCGGGAATGTCAAAAAACAAAACAGGTGTGCGGCCAGGCAAGCGCAAAATTTCCAATGTGAGACCGGCTACTTTTTGCGCTTCAATCCACTGAGCCGTTTGGCGCAGTACGGTGTCTAGGTAACCATTGGCTTCCCAGTTGCTGTCAAAGGACGGTGACTTGGCGGGAATTTCAATGTAGCCAGTGAGCTCTTTCAAAATGCTGCTGTCCCACGATTGCGTGACATCACGCAAAGCTGTTTCAGCGTTCAAAAGGTGCGCAGGAAGTTCTTTGTGAATGGGTGCGTTCATGATGCTCTCCAAAAGTTCAGTTTGATTTCAACCAAGACAAGCCGCGAGAAGTGCCACCCAAGGTGGTGTCTGCAGGAACGTACTCACAACCGATCCAACCTTGCCAGCCCCATTGTGCAGACAGTCGATCGATCAAGTCAAATAAATAAGGCCAATTCAATTCACCAGTGCCGGGTTCGTGACGAAGTGGCACATCGGCAATTTGAAGGTGGCCTACTTTGCCTGTGGGAAAGTAGCGCTCCAATTTGGTGGTGACATCGCCCTCCACAATTTGGCAGTGGAACAAATCCATTTGGACTTTCAAATTGGGCTCGTTCACCTGCTCCAGTATTTCGTGAGCATGGTCTTGACGGTTGACAAAAAACCCTGGAATACCGCGCAAGTTAATGGGCTCAAGCAACACATCAAGTCCTTGAGCGCGCACTTCTTGGCACGCCCACTTTAAATTGGCCACCAAGGTGGCTTGCGCTTGATCGCGTGAAACACCAGCGGGCAACACACCTGCCATGGAGTGAATGCGGGGGCAGCCCAAAATTTCTGCATAGCGCATGGCGCGCTTCACGCCCGCTTTGTATTCGGCCTCACGGCCTGGCGAACAAGCTGTACCGCGATCGCCTTTTTCCCAAGCGCTCAAGGTGCTTGCATCGTCAATGCCGCCCGGCGGCATGTTGAACAAAACCTGCTGAAGGCCGTTGCCCTTGAGTCGTGCGGCCAATTCTTCTGCGGCATAGGCGTATGGAAACAAATACTCAACGGCTTTGAAACCATCTTTGGCCGCAGCTTCAAAGCGGTCTAAGAAATCCATGTCGGGGTACATCATGGAAAGATTGGCAGCGAATTGAGGCATGTTCAGCTTTCAAGTGGCGAAGGGTGGTGCAATGAAAAAAAGGTCAATGTGAAGTTCGGCAAGAAACTACCAAGCTGCATCAAAATTCTGCCGCAGTTCTTCTATTTGAGCATCCGACAAATTTTCCAGAGCTTGAGGTCCTGTCATTTGCACAAGCTTGGCAGTCTCTTCCAACTCTTCAAGTGCGGCCATAGCGCTGCTCAAATCTTGATGCCAAACGTTGGGCCCAAGTTTGGACAACATCACAGCGCGAATGGGTGTGTCCAATTGGGCGTAATGAAGTATGGCGTCGGCCACCGCATCTGCCGCCATGGGATCACCGGGCCTGAAATAAGGGATCAAGGGCACATGCCCCACTTTCATCACAAAGTAAGGCGTGATGGGCGGCAAAAGCTCAGGACCTGTTGTGCTCAAACTCAACGCAACACAATGGGTACTGTGTGTGTGTATCACGCATTGAGCGGGCCAGCTGCCCAGTGCATGGTCGCTAGCCTCATAAATTTTGCGGTGCAGCGCCATCGTTTTGCTGGCGCGTTTGCCACTCAATTGCTGGCCTTGTGCATCCAGCAAAGCCAGATCGGCGGGTTCTAAAAAGCCCAGACAGGCATCGGTAGGCGTGATCAAGAAGCCATCTTCAAGTCGCACGCTGATATTGCCAGCTGTGGCGTGCACATAGCCCCTGTCAAACAAGCTTTGACCAACGCGGCAAATCTCTTCGCGCGCTTGCGCTTCTGTGAGATGCAGAGTCTGATTTTGTCTGTTGCTCATGCGCATGTCTCCGACAAAAGCTTCAAGGCCTTGGTAAAAAAATCAGGCGTTCCAAAATTGCCGGACTTTAAAGTGAGGTGCCCTGCCGCATGTTGTGGCGCATAACACCAAGGCACACCCGGATCAATTTGTGGGCCAATTTGCATTTGCGAAATATTCAAAGCTTGAACGCAAGCCCCCGAAGTTTCTCCGCCCGCAATGACCCATTGCTTCACACCCAATTGCAACAAGCCCACGCTGACTTGCGCCAAGGCAGACTCCATCCACTCACCCGCTTGCTCGCGCCCAAACTTGGCCTGCACTTGTTGCAGTGTGTCGGCATCGGTGGTGGCATAAATGAGAACAGGCCCTTTGCCAAGCAAGGGCTCAGCCCAAGCCAGAGCTTGTGCCACTTGAGATTGGATGTGTGCAGGCACATCGTGGGTAGACCAGCTTAAGGGCTTGAACTGCCAGCTAGGCAAGCCCAAACTTTGGTAGTGCGCCACTTGCCCTTGCGTCGCAATAGAGCAACTGCCAGACACAATGGCCTGATGACCGGTGGCTTTGGGCAGCGCGGCTGCACTGGCCGATGCGTGCAAGTTCCAATTGGCAGGCAAGCCAATGGCCACGCCCGAGCCTGCAGTGACCAAGGGCATTTTTTTCAAGGCGGGGCCAAGCGTTTTTAAATCTTCATTGCTGGTGGCATCGACAATGGCCACACCCACGCCATCGGCTTGGAGTTGTTTGATTTTTTCACTGATGGCGGCACTGCCCTTGGCCATCACGGTGTGATCGATCAAGCCAACTTTCCGCTTGGTTTGCGCCTGCATCACGCGAACCAAATTGGCATCGGTCATGGGCGTGAGTGGATGGTTTTGCATGCCGCTTTCATTCAAGAGCACGGCCCCGGCAAACAAATAGCCTTTGAACACCGTTCGGCCGTTGTCTGGGAATGCCGGTGTGGCAATGGTGAATTGGCAATCAAGCGCATCCATCAAGGCTTCTGTCACAGGGCCAATGTTGCCAGCAGGGGTGCTGTCAAACGTTGAGCAGTATTTGAAATAGATTTGTTCTGCGCCTTGCGCTTGAAGCCATTGAAGGGCTTCCAGAGATTGTGCAATGGCTTCCTGGGCGGGTAGGGTGCGAGATTTCAAAGCCACGACCACCGCGTCGACGTCTGAAGAAAGCGCAGCTTGAGGCACACCAAAAGTTTGCATCACCCGCATCCCGGAGCGAACCAAATTGTTGGCCAAGTCTGTTGCCCCCGTGAAGTCGTCCGCAATGCAACCCAATTTCATGTTGTCTCGCCTTTGATCGTTCGCTCAGTTCAAGCCGCAAATGGTGGAATTTTGCGAGCCGTTTATTTGGCTTTGGGCAATTCAATGCCGGGGAAAATTTTGATCACAGCGCTGTCATCTTCTTTGGCAAAACCAGCCGTGCTGGCTTGCATGAACATTTGATGCGCGGTGCTAGAAAGGGGCAGTGGAAATTTGCTGGCGCGCGCCATGTCCAACACCAGACCTAAGTCTTTGACAAAGATATCGACAGCAGACAAAGGTGTGTAGTCAGCAGCCAGCACATGTGCCATGCGATTTTCAAACATCCAGCTGTTGCCCGCGCTGTTTGTAATGACTTCGTAAAGTGCATTGGGGTCAACGCCTTCGCGCAAACCCAAGGCCATGGCTTCTGCGGCCGCGGCAATGTGAACACCTGCCAGCAGCTGGTTGATGATTTTGACTTTGCTGCCGGCGCCTGCGCTGTCGCCTAATTTGTAAACCTTGGCGGCCATGGCATTGAGAAAAGTTTCAGCCTTGGCATAGGCCGCAGGCGTGCCAGCAGTCATCATGGTCATTTGACCTGAGGCTGCTTTGGCAGCACCACCAGAGATGGGCGCATCGATGTAGAGAAGACCTTTGTCGTTTAATTTTTTCTCAAGGCCGACCGAGAACGCAGGCTCGACGGTAGAGCACATGACAAAGACGCTGCCAGGCTTGAGGTGGCTAGCGCAGCCAGCTGTTGGCGTGCCATCGCCAAACAACACCGATTCGGTTTGGGCGGCATTGACCACCACAGACACCAAAATGTCAGACGCTGCAGCGATGGCTTCTAAGGAAGCGCAGGCGACCCCGCCTTCTGCAGCAAACTTTTGCGCGACTTCTGCGCGAACATCAAAGACATTCACAACATGGCCGGCACGACGCAATGATTGCGCCATGCCCATGCCCATGGCGCCTAAGCCAATGACACCGACGGACAAATGGGCGCTCATGAACTTATTCTCCCGCAACCGTGAGCATGATTTTGCCGATGTGCTGCGAGGACTCCATCAGTGCATGGGCCTTGGCCGCATCTTTCAAATCGAAAACTTGGTAAATAACGGGCGCGACGTCGCCAGCCTCGAGCAAGGGCCAAACTTGCGCATGCAACTCATTTGCAATCTGCGCTTTGTCTTGCGCACTGCGAGGACGCAAGGTTGAGCCAGTGAACGTGAGACGTTTGGCCATGAGAGAGACCCAGTCGACTTCGACTTTGGAGGGCTGCAAAAAAGCAATTTGAAGCAAGCGGCCTTCAATGGCCAAGGCGCGCAAATTGCGCTGCATGTAGCTGCCGCCCACCATGTCCAAAATGGCATTCACACCGGCTTGATCGGTGAGTTTGAGCACTTCTTCAACAAAGTCTTGGGTCTTGTAATCGATGGCCGCATGCGCGCCCACTTTCAAGCAGGCTGCCACCTTGTCGGAATTGCCGACGGTGCAAAATACCTTGGCGCCAAAAGCATGCGCCAGTTGAATGGCGGTTAAGCCAATGCCAGAAGAGCCGCCGTGAACCAAAATGCTTTCACCCGACTTCAACTTGCCGCGCTGAAAAACATTGGTCCAAACGGTGAAAAAGTTTTCAGGCAGCGCAGCAGCCTGCAGCATCGAGAAACCTTTGGGAATCGGCAGCGCTTGCCCTTCGGGCACAGTGACAAATTCTGCATAGGCACCGCCGTTGGTGAGTGCACAAAGCTTGTCGCCCAAACGCCACTGGGTCACGCCTTCTCCCAGTGCCACCACTTCACCCGAAACTTCTAAGCCCACAATGCTGGACGCGCCGGCAGGTGGCGGATAACGACCGCTGCGTTGCAAGCAGTCAGGGCGATTGACGCCTGCATAGGCGACCTTGACCAAGACCTCACCCGCCTTGGGTGTGGGTGTTGCACAGGTGCTGGGCGTTAAGACTTCAGGCCCTCCGCCGGTGCCGTGGTCAACAAAATGCATGGTGCTTGGATTTGACATGGAACTCTTTCTGCTGTGAGTGCGGTTGGCGAACTAGCGCTGCAATTTGAAGACAGCGGTGCCCGCCATCAAGTTAGGCCAGAACCTGGCTTCTTGGCCTTCTTGCAAGCCAAAACTGTCGATGATTTTCAATTGATTTTGCAATGCCAATTGTTCGAAATCGGCGAAGGTGCCAACGCGAATGTTGGGCGTGTCGTACCACTGGAAAGGCAGTCGTTTGGTCACAGGCATGCGGCCCGTCAAAATGCTCAAACGATTGGGCCAGTGTGCAAAATTAGGGAATGCCAAAATGCCTGTGCGCCCCACACGAACCGTTTCGCGCAACATCACTTCGGCATTGCGCAAATGCTGAAGCGTGTCAATTTGCAAAACCACATCAAAGGATTGGTCTGCAAACATGTTGAGACCTTCGTCCAAATTCAATTGAATGACGTTGACGCCGCGTTTGACACAAGCTTGAATATTCCGGTCGTCAATTTCAACGCCGTAGCCTGAACAAGCGCGATGCTTTTGCAAGTAATCTAGCAGCGCGCCATCACCACAGCCTAAATCCAAGACGCGCGAGCCTTCAGGCACCAAGCGCGCGATGGCTTGCAGGTTGACGTGCTCGCTCAATTGGCACCTCTTGCAGGGTGGGCCTGTGCCATGTTGTCAAAGTAAGAACGCACCACATTCAGGTAGCGCTCGTCGTTTAACAAGAAAGCGTCATGGCCATGTGGCGCATCAATTTCAGCGTAGCTCACATCGCGTTTGTTATCGAGCAAAGCGCGAACCATTTCGCGGCTTCGTTTGGGAGAGAAGCGCCAGTCGGTGGTGAAGCTGACCAGTAAAAATTTACAAGTGGCTTTGGCCAAAGCGATGGTGAGATTGCCACCCAGTGTGCGAGCTGGATCAAAATAATCCAGGGCCCGAGTAATCAGAAGGTAGGTGTTGGCATCAAAGTACTCACTGAACTTATCGCCTTGATGGCGCAAGTAACTTTCGATTTGAAACTCGACGTCTTGTGTGGAATAGCGATAGCCTGTGGCGTTGTGCGTGACGGCATCGCGCAGTTCACGGCCAAACTTTTCATTCATCACATCGTCGCTTAAGTAGGTGATGTGGCCAATCATTCGCGCAATGCGCAGACCTCGCGCGGGCACCACCTTGTGCTTGTAAAAATGGCCACCATGAAAGTCAGGGTCGGTGACGATGGCGCGCCTTGCCACCTCGTTGAAAGCGATGTTCTCGGCGGTGAGGTTGGGAGCGCTTGCGACCACCACCGCATGGGCCACACGCTCGGGGTAACGCAGGGTCCAAGACAAAGCTTGCATGCCGCCCAAACTGCCACCCATGACCGCCGCCAACGTTTGGATGCCCAAAGCATCGAGCAGTCTGGCTTGCGCGTCGACCCAATCTTCTACGGTGACGACCGGAAAATCGGCGCCATAAATGTCACCTGTGTCAGGGTGCGCATGCATGGGGCCGGTAGAGCCAAAGCAGGAGCCCAGATTGTTCACGCCAATGACAAAGAAACGGTTTGTATCGACAGATTTGCCAGGGCCAATCATGTTGTCCCACCAGCCTTCACTTTTGTCTTGGCCTTCGTAGACGCCCGCGACATGGTGCGACGCATTCAGCGCGTGGCAAATCAGAACCGCATTGGATTTGTCGGCGTTGAGCGAACCGTAAGTCTCGAAGGCCAAGTGATAGGCGCGAATAGAGGCGCCACTTTGCAAAGCAAGTGGCGCTTCAAAAAACATCGACTGAGACGTAGCGATCAATGGCATGAAGGGGTCAACCCAAAAAAGCGGTTCAGCGAATTATCGGTGCATTAAAGCTTGGCCGGCGCGTTGTCGTTGGCGATGACTTTTTGGGGTGCTTCAACAGGCGCTTCATTTTTCTCAATGCTTGCAGGGCCCCCCCACAAGGCCAAGCCGCCAAGCACGGCAAAAACCACGGCAGATATTCTGTGGACCCACTTGAGCGAAACTCTGCGAGTAATGGCATCACCTAACCAAACCACAGGCGCATTGGCCAGCATCATGCCCAAGGTGGTGCCTGCCACCACCCAAAACCAGCTGTTGAATTGAGCAGCCAACATCACGGTGGCCACTTGTGTTTTGTCGCCCATTTCGGCAATGAAGAAGGCTACAACCGTGGTTGCAAAAATGCCAAATCGCGGACTTTTTTCTTGTTCCTCGTCGTCCAGCTTGTCTGGTACCAAAATCCAAACGGCCATGGCCAAAAAGGAGCCGCCTAAAACCCAGCGCAAAGCATCAGGCCCAAGCTGAGTGGTCACCCAACTGCCTAGAGCGCCAGCCAAACCGTGGTTAATGAGAGTAGCGACCAAAATGCCCCACACAATGGGCCAAGGCTTGCGAAAGCGAGCCGCTAAAACCAAGGACAAAAGTTGTGTTTTGTCGCCCATTTCGGCCAGGGCAACGATACCAGTAGAGACGAGAAATGCTTCCATGAGCCCATCATATCGACCGCGCCAGACCAAATTTGGCGCGTTTTTTGCTTTATTTTGGTGCGTGCTGCACAAACAAGGCATTTGCGCACCAAATCAATTCAAAAATAAGTAGAGATCAATATGGAAGCACTAAAACAGGGCGCGGATTCGCTCTTTATTTTGTTGGGCGGCATCATGGTGCTGGCCATGCACGCGGGATTTGCCTTTTTGGAGTTGGGCACCGTTCGCAAGAAAAACCAAGTCAATGCCTTGGTCAAAATCTTGGTCGACTTTTCGGTCTCGACAGTGGTTTATTT
Organism: uncultured Burkholderiales bacterium; assembly: GCA_937897495.1. Taxonomy (GTDB): domain Bacteria; phylum Pseudomonadota; class Gammaproteobacteria; order Burkholderiales; family Burkholderiaceae_C; genus Limnohabitans_A. The sequence continues at coordinate 1,545 of CALCBL010000510.1, read as the reverse complement.
TGTTGTGGGTTACAGCGTTGCGTATGGCACCAATTTCTTTGTGGGTGCGGAACAATTGGCTGCAAAAAATGGCTACGACTTGGTTAAATTCTTCTTTCTATTGACCTTTGCAGCCGCCATCCCTGCCATTGTTTCTGGGGGCATTGCCGAGCGTGCTAAATTTTGGCCGCAACTGATCGCCACGGCTTGTATTGTGGGTTTTGTGTATCCATTTTTTGAAGGCATTGTTTGGAACCAGCACTTTGGCGTGCAGGCTTGGATCAAGGCCACCACTGGCGAAGAGTTTCACGATTTTGCGGGTTCCGTGGTGGTTCATGCCATGGGGGGTTGGATCGCACTGCCTGCAGTGATCTTGTTAGGTGCACGCTACAACCGCTACAAAAAAGATGGCGCAGTGTCTGCGCATCCGCCTTCTAACATTCCTTTTTTGGCCTTAGGCGCATGGATTTTGATCGTGGGCTGGTTTGGTTTTAACGTCATGAGTGCTCAAACACTCGACAAAATTTCTGGTTTGGTGGCCGTCAATTCATTGATGGCCATGGTCGGCGGCACATTGGCCGCTTTGCTTTTGGGCAGGAACGATCCTGGCTTTGTCCACAACGGACCGTTGGCCGGGCTGGTTGCAGTGTGCGCAGGCTCTGACCTGATGCATCCCTTTGGCGCCTTGGCTGTGGGCGCTGTGGCAGGGGCACTGTTTGTGGTGATGTTCACCTTGACTCAAAACAAATGGCGGATTGACGATGTTTTGGGTGTTTGGCCCTTGCACGGCGTTTGCGGCGCTTGGGGCGGCATTGCTGCTGGTATTTTTGGCCTGCAATCCTTTGGCGGTTTGGGTGGCGTGAGTTTTCAGGCCCAACTCATTGGCACTGCTATGGGTGTGGCTTGGGCCTTGATTGGGGGTGTTTTGATTTACGGTATTTTGAAAATGACCATGGGTCTCAAAATGACGCCAGAAGAAGAATACGAGGGCGCGGACCTGACGGTTCACAAAATCAGCGCCACGCCAGACCGCGAAGCAAGCTGGTAATTCATGAAAAACACGTCTAATCCCAAGTATTTAAAGGCCTTTCAGAGAATTTACTTGCCAAACACTTTGTTTTGTGGCCCATAATGGGCTAGCTCACGTCTTAAGGCGTGGGCTTTGTTCGCGGTGTACAGGTGTCAGTTTCGCTTCCTTCCGAGGTTTTTAGGTTTGTTGATGCGTTTTTGGGGCTCCATCGCTTTTGTTTTTGTGTTTAGAGGAGTCCCTTTCAATGGGCAAAAAACTATACGTCGGCAATCTGCCGTACTCGGTTCGTGACGGCGATTTAGAGCAGGCCTTCGGCCAGTTCGGTTCAGTGACCAGCGCCAAAGTCATGATGGAACGCGACACAGGTCGCTCAAAAGGCTTCGGCTTTGTGGAAATGGGTTCTGATGAAGAAGCTCAATCCGCAATCAACGGCATGAACGGTCAGCCTTTGGGCGGTCGCAGTGTTGTTGTTAACGAAGCACGTCCCATGGAAGAGCGTCCCCCCCGTTCCGGTGGCGGTGGCTTTGGTGGCGGCG
>CALCBL010000509.1 GCA_937897495.1 uncultured Burkholderiales bacterium | reverse complement strand
CTCCAGCATGCTCATGACATCGGCTTCAGAAATGACTTCGCCCGTATAAGCACGTGGTGACCAACGTTCTGTAAATTGGGCGTCGACAGGGAAGTCTGCCTTGCGAGTGTTGGTCACGGGTGAGGGATGGCTCATGAAACAATTTCCTACTGAAGATAAAAGCGATATTGTGCTTGTTTTGATGTGAGCTGTAGTAGGGGTGTCTTAAGCTTTTGGGGCCAGTTGGGGCATGAGACGCAAGGCATTGCCTCTGTCGATGGCAATGCGTTCTGCTTGCGTGAACTGTCTTTCAGCCAATCCAGTTCGAGTTTCTGCACCTGGGCGGTAAGGATAATCGGAGCCGTACATGATTTGGGAGGTTGGGATCAATTGACGCAAGGCCAGCATGGCGCCCTCGTGATGGCCTTGTGCGGTGTCGTAATAAAACTTCTGGACTTCTTTCAAAACACCGTTGGGCAGGACTTCCTTGGCTTTCTCTTTCATGTCCACCACTTGACGGGTGAAGCGGGTCCATAGGAAAGGCATGGTGCCACCGCTGTGCGACCAAATCCAGCGAATGTCTGGGAATTTGTTGGCTGCGCCAGAGAACAACATGCTGGCAATGGTTCTGGTGGTGTCGGTTGCATACTCAAGCGACGAGTTAGGCAAGCCAGGAATGAGGTTGCGACAGCAATCAGGTTGCAGAGGGTGAACGTAAATAACAGCCTTGCGCCGGTTGAGTTCTTCCCAGATGGGCCAAAAATGTTTGTCGCCCAAATACAGGTCGCCATAACTGGTCATCAAACCAATGCCATCGGCTTTGAGTGTGTCATAGGCATAGGTAATTTCTCGCAAGCTACCTTCTACATCCATGAGCGGCAGCGTTGCAAAGGAGCCAAATCGACCTGGAAAATCACGCGACATTTGAGCAGCGTATTCATTGGCTTCTCGGGCCATGCGCCTGTCAGCAGTGACGTTCTTAAAGAATGCGCCTGGCTGAATCAAAGCGACCACCGAGGTGGCAATGTCATTTTTATCCATGTCATCAATCGACATCTGGGGCGTCCAGCGTGGTGAACCTATGCCCATGCGCTTCATGTCTGCGGCGTAAGACGGTGGCACCATGTGATGGTGAATGTCGATGCGGGGCGACTTTGCGGGTGTGGCGGTACCAAAGATGCCTTCAATGGATTGGCACCCTGCCAAAGTAGCACCCAGACCGGTTGCAGTGCCTGTGGCAACTAAAGAAGAGAGAAAACCGCGGCGTGTTGAGCCTGAAGACTGCTTGGTTTCAGCAGTGCCATCAGGCCCGCAGAAACAAGACAACTTGTTGGTTGAATCATGTGAATGAAGAGTTGTGTTCATGGGGTGCTCCTTAACCATTGTTGAGTTTCTAGTTTCAGTTTGACGCTTGCTTCGGATCTTGCGGTTGGCAGTTCAGGATTGACGTTGCCACCGTTGAAAGATTGGAGATAGGCCAAGTGGCGATAGCCTTCAGGAAAGCGCAAGAGTCGCTCGCTTGAAAGTTGAATGGTATCGCCAGCATGAACAGGTGTGAGGGTGTCTTTGTCGTAGATGACATTGCGTTTGGCAATTCGCCATTGCTCATTGCGCTTTTCAACACGATCGTAAAAAATGCCGAGGCAATTGACATCGACAGGCACGTCTTCTAATTTGCCGCGAACCAAAATGGCCATGCGAGTTTGTGCGATGGCTTTGGTGCCAAGCACCTCAACCACCGTGCCGCCTTGAAAGTGTTGCGAACTTGAACCTTTTCGCCATGAATCTTGGACAGCGGCAATGAACTCTTCAAAAGTGCCGTGAAACCAAGTGGCTGTCATGGTGCCATCGGCGTGCACTGTCTGTCGGAGTTTGTCCCAATCTCCAGTGTCACGGAACAGCGCCCAACTTTGGACCAGTTCTGCAATTTCGAGTCGCTCTAATAGGGCTTGTGTCATGGAGCCGGTTTGTTGGAATGAATTACTCTTGCGCAATGCCAGCGTTTTTCAAAAGTCTAGGCCATTTGGCTACTTCAGATTTCAGCATACTTTCAGTTTCTGCGCTGTTCATCTGAACGATGCGGCCACTGCCTTGTTGAAGTTTTTTGCGAATATCGGCCGATTGCATGGCCTTGTCAATTTCGTTTCGGAGTTTTTCAACAATGGCAGGGGGCGTTTTGGCGGGTGCAAATAAGCCAAACCAAGTTTCCATTTCCAAATCCATGGTGCCCGTTTCAATCAGGGTCGGAATTTGCGGGCCATCGGGCGCGCGTTGGCGGCTTGACACTGCAAATGCCTTTAACTGGTTGCTCTCTAAATATGTGCGGGTGGTGGTGGTGTTGTCAAAAAACAAATCAACGCGCCCACCTAGCAAGTCCATGTAGACCGGCTGAGCCCCTTTGTAGGGAACCAATTGAATATCGACGTTGCCCATGCCTTTGATCAGCGAGCCCAAAATAAATTGGCCTGTGCCAGGACCACTGGTGCCAAAGTTCAGTTTGCCAGGATTTGCTTTGGCATAAGTCAACATGTCTTTCATGTTGTTAAAGGGCAAGTCTTTGCGGCCGACCAAGGTATAGGAATGCGACACCACAATGCGCAGAGGGATGAAATCATTCAAAGGATCGTAGCCCGGATTTTTATAAAGGCCAGCGTTCAATGCCATGTTCGACAAGCCGCCCACGATGAGGTGATAGCCATCGTCAGGGGCTTTGGCGATGGCCAGTGTGCCTGCCAATGTGCCGCCGCCTGAACGATTTTCGACCACAAATTGTTGGCCCATTTGCTCGGACAATTTGCTGCCCAAGACCCGGGCGACCAAGTCGAAACCGCCACCGGCGGCCGATGGCGCGACGATTCGAATCGGCTTGGTCGGATAGTCTGAGCTGGCTTGTTGGGCCCATAACGAAGAACCAGAGGCAACAAATACGGCCAGTGCGAGGAGAGTTTTTTTGAACATATTGATTTAAAGATTGATAAAAATTGTGTTTAACAGCGAATTAACTGCGCATGATGGCCTTGCCCCAAAGGTTCAAGGTGCGTTCTTCATGCTTCCATTGACCTACTGGACGGCTGCCTGTGCAAATCTCAATTTCAGATGAAATTTCGGCCAAATTGCCATCAGGATCGCGCACCATGAAGAACACATCATTGCCAGGCCCGTGGCGTCCTACACCCCAAACAATTTCAACGCGCAATTGGCCCATGTGATCAGCCCAATCTTTCAGCTCATGCCAATTGGGCGTTTCAAAGGACTGGTGATCAAAGCAGGAAACTGGCGCACCAAAAAGGGCCAGCGTGTGATGCATCTCATTGCCACGAACAAAGCATGCTTTGATTTGCCCCGATTCGTCTTGAACCACATCGGAGAGGACGAAACCAAGATCGTCGGTATAAAAGCGCTTCATGTTTTCCACTTGCTGTGTGCGAAGCGCGAAATGCTGCGACTCTGCGAGCGGTAAAGCGACTGCTTTGGTCTCTAAATTGTGTTTGGATTCAGTCGGCCCTAGTTCTGCTGTCAAGACAAAGACCATGCAATTTTGGTCAGGGTCCATAAAGCCTAGCGCAGAGTTTGGCAGTTCTGGGAAGGCCTTTAAATTGGCTTTGGCCAAGTCTTGGGTGTGGTCTGTGAAAGCAGCCCATTCAGCCACAGTGTCAATGGCAAACAGGGCATAGTGAAGTTTGCCTGCTTGCCCCTGAGACAGAAGAACTTCTCTGCCTTCGTGCTTGCAGAACCAGACGCCTTGCAACTCGTGGCATGCCATGCCAAAGGCGCTCTCATAAAAGTGGGCCAGAGCTGAAGCTTGAGGCGACTGCAAATGCAGTCGTTTCAAATGACATTGGAGGTTCATAAAAAGGCGGATTCTAAAGGTACTACCAGCCCACTATCTCTGGATGAAAGCATGAGCTCTAGAGGAGTAACCCTAGGCTTTTCAAATTCTGGCAGCGGCGGGAGTTTCAGTCACGACCTCAGGAAAACCACTCACACCCCAAAGCACTAAGCCGTCACCCTGCGATGCCGTATAAAATGAAAAAAGTCACTGATCGCCATGATCAATTTGTACACGCAATGGGGTTTCATCAGCACGCCCGCATGACTTCTGCGAAACAGCTGCTTTATTCGATGAATGGCTTGATTTCAGGCTAAGCAGCTTCTAAGGAGATGAGATGTTTCTCAAAAATGAATGGTACGTGGCCTGTCGGGCCGACGAAATCACGGA
>CALCBL010000508.1 GCA_937897495.1 uncultured Burkholderiales bacterium | reverse complement strand
CACACAGTACCAGTCCCAACTGACTAACTCGAATGGGACCAAAACGTGTCACGCTGGTGCCTGAGGTGAGACTGGAAATCATGGCACCAAGGTAGGTGAGGGCGACATAGACACCCACCAAGGCGGGCGATACCGCTAAATCTTTGGCTGCAACGGGTGCCATGACGGGAAGCGTTAACAAGGCCATGGAGACCATGGCCTGAATGAACAAGGTCGCAAGCAGGGGCAGCCAATTATTCATGCAGCATTAGGAAATGTTAAATACTTTGAGCGCATTGCCACCCCGAATGGCGGCGCATGTTTGCGCGGGCAATTGTGCAGTGTTGGCAAAGGCGCCTTGGGTATCGTGAACCTGATGGGGCCAGTCGGTACCAAACATCACGTGCTCTTCGCCCACCACCGATATCAGGTACTGAAGGGCTCCTAAGTTGTAGGTGATGGTGTCGTAGTAAATGTGTCTTAAGTAATCGGTCGGTTTGCGCTTCATTTGTCGGCGCGAGGGAATTTCAACTTCATGGCCTTTTTCAAACCTTCCGATCAAGTAAGGCAGTGTGCCGCCTCCGTGCGATGCAATGATTTTCAAATTTGGATATTGATCAAAGAAGCCTTCAAAAATCATGCGGGTGATGGCCAAGGTGGTGTCGAACATGAAGCCTACAGACCAACTCAAATCAAATTTGGTCATGTCCATGACATCCACGCCGGGTGGGTCTGTGGGGTGAACCAAAACAGGCAAGCCACGCTTGTCAATTTCTGCCCAGATGGGTGCGAACATGGGGTCGGTCAAACTGCGGCCAGAAATGTTGGCCAACACCATGACGCCACTGGCGCCGTTTTTGCAAGTGCGGTCGAGTTCTTCGATGGCACGTTCAGGGTACTCCCAAGGCAATGAAGTGAACCACCTGATGCGGTCGGGGTAAGTGCTTTGAGCTTGCGCCATGGTGTCATTGGACTCGCGAGCCGCTCTGCAGCTCATTTCTTCTGTGCCCCAATAAACGTTTGGGCATGTGAGCGAAACGATGGAGATGTCAATGCCCGCAGCATCCATGTGCTTGATGCGCAGGTCGTAATCAAAATGTCCTTTTTGTGGAATCACCACGGGGGTGTTGCCCCTAAAGACCTCTTGCTGACCATCTGGCCTTGTTTGAATGTTGTACTGACCCCCTTCAGCTTTGAGAAGCTCAAGCCATTTGGGAGTGAACATGTGGGTATGAACATCAATCACTGGCATGGAAAAGGGCTCCTAATTGTTGGAATAGAGGACAGACATCACGAAAACCCCAATGGGCTTAAGCTTAGATTATGAGCGACACTTGTCCTGCATCCAGCGAAATAAGTTCAACAACAATTGGAAACCACATGAAAAGAAATCTTTTGAAGTTAGTGATTTTGAGCGCCAGCTTGGCCGTGGCAGGCCTTAGCACTTCAGCGTTGGCACAAGACAAACCAACAGTGAAGATCATGGTGGGCTTTCCGCCAGGTGGGTCCGTCGATGTGGTGGCTCGTTTGTTGGCAGAAAAGCTTCGCGTCAGCCTCGACCAAAATGTCATTGTCGAAAACAAGCCAGGCGCTGCCGGCCGCATTGCATTGGGTGAGTTAAAGAGAGCCAACCCCGATGGCAACACGCTGGCCTTGGTACCTTCTGGCGGCCTTGTGATCATGCCTTGGCTCTTCAAAAATTTGGGCTATGACCCCGTCAAAGACTTCACGGCCATTGCTCGTGTGACCACATTTGATTTTGCAGTCACAACAGGCCCTGGCTCACCTGCTACAGATATCAGAGGCTTGATGTCTTGGTTAAAAGCCAACCCCGGCAAAGCCAATTACGCAACGTCTGGAGCAGGCACCGTGCCTCACTTTGCGGGTCAATTGTTGGCCCAAGAAACCAGTACGCCCATGACTCACGTGGCCTACAAAGGTGGCGCGCCAGCTGCCCAAGATTTAATTGGCGGGCAAATTCCCGTCATGATTGATACGGCCTCTGAAACTTTGGAACATCACAAAACAGGCAAGGTGAAAATTGTGGCTGTCACGGGTGAGACTCGCTCTGCGGCTTTGCCTGATGTACCTACTTTGAAAGAAATTGGCGTGAATGTGGTGGCCGATGCTTACTTTGGCGTTTATGGACCTGCCAACATGGCCAATGATCGTGTGCAAAAAATCAGTGATGCTGTGGCACAGGCTTTGAATGCTCCTGACATGCAAGCCCGCATTAGAGGCTTTGGCTTGGTGCCAAACTATGCCAACGCTCAGGCGCTCACTGCATCGCAGGCCGCTCATTTAAAGCGTTGGGAAGCGCCTATCAAGGCTTCTGGCTATACCGCTGAATAGTCGGGGCCTGCAGCAAGCTTTGCCTTGCTTTGGGTGATGAGGGACAAACGGGAGTTAAACTCCCGTTTGTTTTTTGATCACTAGGATTTATTCATGGATTTGCTTCAAGCTCTCAATTGGCGTTATGCCACCAAAAAAATGGACCCCACCAAGTCGGTTCCAGAAGCCAAAGTGCAACGCATCTTGGAAGCCATTCGCATGACCGCTACTTCAAGCGGATTGCAGCCCTATGAAATCATTGTGGTCACCAACAAAGAGGTTCGCGCCAAAATTCAAGCTGCTGCCAGTAACCAAGCTCAGATTACAGAAGGCTCACACCTCTTGGTATTTGCCGCATGGAACGACTACACCGCCGACCGCATCAACATGATGTTTGACTACAACAATGAAGTGCGCGGCTTTGTGAACGAAGGTGCTGAAGCCTATCGTCAAATGTTGTTGAAGAACTATCCGGCAAAAGGCCCAGAAGTTAATTTTCAACATGCGGCCAAACAGTCGTACATTGCTTTGGGCACTGCTTTGATTGCTGCCGCTGAGCAAGAAGTAGACGCAACGCCCATGGAAGGTTTTAACCCGCCTGCAGTCGATGAAATTTTGGGCTTGGCATCTCGCGGACTGCGCAGCACGGTCTTGTTGCCGCTGGGTTACCGCGAAGCCGACAAAGACTGGTTGGTCAACATGAAGAAAGTACGCCGTACCACGACAAGTTCATGACTGAAGTGAAGTAATTCACTTTTCAAAGAAGAGGCTCTGCAGAATGTTGCAGAGCCTTTTTTTATGCAACGTGCACACTGATTTTGGCTGCAGCGGCGCGTGCACGCTCCAAAGCTTTATCGCCTTTGGCCAATGCCACTGCCATACGGCGATAAGGACGCGTGGTGGGCTTGCCAAAAATTCGAACATCAACGCCAGGTTCTAGCAATGCTTCCAATACGCCAGCGTAAGTTGGGTTTTTGCCTTCACGGTCGGCAAGCACCACTGCACTGGCGCCTTCTACCGCTTCAATGAGCGGAATAGGCAAGCCTAAAACAGCGCGCGCGTGCAAATCAAATTCACTCAAGTTTTGGCTGATCAAGGTCACCATGCCGGTGTCGTGTGGGCGAGGGCTGAGTTCACTGAAAATGACTTCCTTGGCTGTGACAAAAAATTCAACGCCAAACAAACCTGCGCCGCCCAAATCGGCAGTGACTTTTTCGGCCATGTCTTGCGCGGCTTTTAAATAATCAGGCGCCATGGCTTGGGGCTGCCAACTGTATTGGTAGTCACCGCGTTCTTGGACATGGCCAATGGGTGGGCAGAACAAAGTTGGCCCAGTGCGTTGGCGAATGGTGAGCAGGGTGATTTCAAATTCAAAGTGAATGAACTCTTCCACAATGACTTTTTTGCGGTCGCCACGCATGCCTGCGCAAGCGTAGTCCCAACTGGCTTGAACGTCGGCTTCGGTCTTGGCCACGCTTTGGCCTTTTCCTGAGGAACTCATGACGGGCTTGATGACCACCGGAAAGCCAATGGCTTTGGCCTGTGCCATGAGTTCATCGCTGGACTCTGCGTAATTGAACTTGGCAGTGCGTACCCCAAGGCCTACTGCCACATCGCGAATGCGATCGCGGTTCATGGTGAGGTTGGCTGCGCGTGCACTTGGAATGACCTCGAAGCCTTCTTTTTCGACATCAAGCAAAACCTCGGTGCGAATGGCCTCAATTTCTGGAACGATCAGGTCGGGTTTGTGTTTGGCAATGGCTGCACGCAGGGGTGCTTCGTCGAGCATGCTGAATATTTCACATTCATCGGCCACTTGCATGGCGGGTGCACCCGCGTAGCTGTCGCAAGCAATGACATAGCACCCTAAACGCTTGGCGCTGATGACGAATTCTTTGCCTAGCTCTCCGGAGCCTAAAAGCAGGATTTTTTTCATGGTGGTTAAGCAGGTTACTTTTTCTCAGGTGAGGAATTTTCCTCATTCTACGATGTGAGTACCAAGGCACTATTTTTCAAATTATTACTTTGATTGATTGGGTATTTACCCTCTTTGCGACTGGATGATTTGAAATCATTGTGTCATTAGAAATTCATTTGTAAGAGTTTCTAAAATTTACAAGAAATGGAGCGAGACATGACTTTCAAATCGATGGCAATGCAACAAACAAATACTTGGCGGCAGTTGCGACCGCAAACTGTGATTTTGGCCGTGGCAGCGGCGGCGGCTTTGGTGGCTTGTGGTTCAAGTGATTTAATCTTTAGCGCACCATCGATTCCAGCCCCTAAGTCGGCCATTGTGGCGCCAGAACTCACCACATCTTGCCCCATTGTGGCATCGTCAATTGACTCTTTTGTCACCAAAGGCAGTGGCCCTGCTTTCAACGGTGCCCAATTTGGAGCCGTTGGTGCCTACAAATACATTTTG
>CALCBL010000507.1 GCA_937897495.1 uncultured Burkholderiales bacterium | reverse complement strand
GGGGCGCGCATTTTCAAGCCCTTCATGTCAGCCACACTTTTCACAGCTTTGTCCACCGTGTGAATGACGCCAGGGCCGTGAACTTGCAAGGCAATTAGCTGAGTGTCCTTGAATTCATCGGGTGCCATGGTTTGGACATATTCCCAATAAGCTTTGGATGTGGCTTCTGCATTGTTCATCATGAATGGCAGCTCAAACACTTCCACCCTCGGAAAGCGCCCTGCGGTGTTGCCAGGCAAAGTCCAAACCACGTCGACCACGCCATCACGTACTTGGTCGTACAACTGCACAGGCGTGCCACCCAATTGCATGGCAGGATAGGCTTCAAACTTGATGCGGCCACCAGATTCTTGTTCGACCTTGTTCATCCATGCTTTGTGCATGTTCAGCCACACATTGGACTGCGGTGCCATGAAAGTGTGAAACTTCAGAGTGACAGTTTGTTGGGCAAAAGCTGTGATGGCTGGCGCCGCAATGGCGGCAGCAGCACCTGACTTTAAGAGGGCTCGACGTTTGATCATGGATGTCTCCAAATAATGATGTTTGAATGTTAACGGATCAAAGCCTCGAAAACAGGCTTTGCATCAGGCAACGTATTGAATCAACCACAGGGAAATCCCGGGGAAGAACAACAGGAGAGTGGTTCTGATGGTGTCGCTGATGAGGAAGGGCATCACGCCCTTGTAACTCTCAGAAATGGGCACATCTTTGGCCATGCTGTTCACAACGTAAACGTTCAAGCCGACCGGCGGTGCCAACATGCCAAACCCCACAGTCATGAGCACCATGATGCCAAACCAAATGGCGGTCGGCTCCTTGGCCATGCCAAAGTCGAGACCCATGATCATGGGGAAGAAAATGGGGATGGTGAGCAAAATCATGCTGAGCTCATCCATGACAGCGCCCAACACCACATAAAACAGCAAGATGGCCGTCACAACCATCAAGGGTGCAAGACCCCATCCGCCAACCACTTCGGCCAACTGATTCGGTACTTGGGTTAACGCCAATGAAGAGTTCATGACATCGGCGCCAATGAAAATCATGAAAATCATGGCCGAGCTTTCAGCCGTTGCATAAAAGCACAGCTTGAATTTGGCCCAAGTGATTTCTCGCTTCAGCAAGGCCGCTACAAAGGTGGATGCGGCGCCCACACCAGCGCCTTCAGTGGGCGTGAAATAACCGCCGTAAATGCCGCCAAACACGATGACAAAAATGGTGGCAATGGGTGCAATACCCGCAAGGGAGGCCATTGAGAATTTTTCAATGTTGTCGTCTACTTCTGGAGCCTGTCCTGGAACCACACGCACATAGATGGCGATGGCAATCATGTAGCCCAACATGGCAATGAGGCCGGGCACCATGGCGGCTGCAAACAGCTTGGCAATATTCTGCTCAGTCAAGATGGCGTAAATCACCAAGGGAACGGATGGCGGAATCAAAATGCCCAAGGTACCACCGGCTGCCAAAGTGCCTGTCGACAAACGACCTGAGTAGCCATGGCGTTTCATCTCAGGCAGCGCAACGCCCGTGATGGTGGCAGCCGTGGCCACCGAAGAGCCGCAGATGGAGCCAAAGGCGGCACTGGCCAAAACGGCGGCCATGGCCAATCCGCCTTTAAAACGCCCCATGACGCTGGCAGCAAATTGAAACAAGGCCTTGCTGATGCCGCCTTGGGTTGCAAAGTGGCCCATCAAAATAAACAAGGGAATGACCGACAGGTCATAACTTGCAAATCGTGCAAAGGCCAAGTTGTTGAGAAAGCTCGAGTAAGGGCCCCAGCCCGTTTGAATCAGATAACCCAGGGTTCCTGCTGAAAACATAGAGACAGCGATAGGAACTCGGATGGCCATGAGAACCAGCATGGCACCAAAAATAATCAAACACAGTGTGAGTGCGCTCATGCTGATGCGCCTTCGGAGTTCGTGAACTTCTCACCCATCAAGGCTTGCGTCAAAGCAATGGCGGCGCTGAGTGCCAACGGGGGCGTCATGGCGGCATACACAATCCATTCGGGGAAGCCCAACATCATGGAGCCCGATTGGGAAACCCATGCGTTCATACCGCCCAAGTAGGTTCGCCAAGCAAGCAAGGCAAATGCAGCGGCCATGAACAAAGCGCCCAGTCTGTCGAGTTGGGCGGTGGTGGCCTCACTGGCCTTGGCTGTGAAAAAGTCCACAATGATGTTGGCCTTTTTGAACTGGCACATGGGCATGAACAAGGCAATGGCTGCCCCTGTGGCAACACCGGTCAACTCAAAGTCACCCACGATGGTCTGACCTGTTGTGTTGCGACCGATTAGGCTATAGCAAGTCATCAAGGTGATGAACGTTAGCAATGCCCCCGATAAGATGCTGCAAAACTTGGCCAGCAATTCGAGTATTTTCAATGTGGGCTCCCAAAAAAGGGGATTGCTCCCCTTTTTTTCTTCTGTTTATTTGGCAGGATCGACTTTGACGGTCAAAGTGCCAATGCCAGCAACGCGGCCAACCAATGTATCACCTGCCACCACGGCTGCTACGCCTTCAGGGGTGCCTGTGTAAATCAAATCGCCTGGTTGCAACTCCCATGCGGCTGACAAATGTTCAATGGTTTCCGCCACATTCCAAATGAGCTTGGCAACACTGCTGGTTTGACGCATGGCACCATTGACCAAGAGATCTATTTCAGCATGGTTCACATCGCCAGCCTTCTCAATGGGCGTGATGGGGCCAATGGGTGCTGAGTGATCAAATGCCTTGCCGATACACCATGGGCGACCTTGCTTTTTCATTTCGTTTTGCAAATCACGGCGCGTCATGTCAAGGCCCACGGCATAACCAAAGATATGTTTTTCTGCATCTGCGGCTTTGATGTTGCGACCACCCGTTCCGATGGCCACAACCAGTTCAATTTCGTGGTGGAAATTTTGTGTCAAGCTAGGGTAGGGCATGTGGCCTGTCTCGCCCTCGTTCACAACCACCAACGAGTCTGTCGGCTTTAAAAAGAAGAAGGGAGGCTCGCGGCCAGTGAAACCCATTTCTTTGGCATGTTCTTCGTAATTGCGGCCGACGCAATAAATGCGGCGTGCGGGGAATCGATCAGCACGGCCCAAGACCGGTACGGAAACCACGGGGGCGGGAGAGAAAACAAAGCTCATAACAACCTTTCGTTTAAAAACAATTAACACGCTCAAATTCAGTTTTGATAAGTATACTTATTAATTAACGAATCTTTCGCAAACCTTTGATGATAATCCTATGAACAAGAGCTTTGATTTTGCAAAGGCGCCAGGCCATTTGGTGCGCCGTGCACAACAAATTGCGGTGGCCTTGTTCATGGCTGAATTGGCTGCAGAAGATGTCACACCCGTTCAATTTGCGATTTTGAATGCTGTGATGGACACCCCTGGCATTGATCAAATCACTTTGGCAGGACGCGTTGCCTTTGATGCGGCAACATCTGGCTCGGTGATCGGCCGCTTGGAAAGCAAAGGGTGGATCAAGCGAGAACCGCATGAAATCGATCGCCGAAGGAAGCTTTTGTGGTTGACCCCAGCGGGCCACTCGGCCACGCTCCAAATGAAAACAGCGGTGGAGCGTGTTCAAGAAAACTTTCTCAAACCCCTAA
>CALCBL010000506.1 GCA_937897495.1 uncultured Burkholderiales bacterium | reverse complement strand
GTCCTTGGCCAGCAAGGCCCATCTCGAAGGGTAAACCAATCGGTCATCGTCACCCGTGTGGTCAATGAGCCGGGCTGTGAAGCCCAGTTTTTGTGCGGCAGTTTGAATGACGGGTTGAAGGTCTAAAAATCTGTTGGTGATGTGGACAGCTATCACGCCATTCGGCTTCAGATGCCTGGCGTATTGTTCAAAGGCCTCGCGCGTGAGCAAGTGCACAGGCACTGAATCGCCTGAAAATGCATCGACTACCAAGACGTCGAATTGCTGCGGTGATTCTGCTTCGAGTTGCAGTCTGGCATCGCCCAGCACAAGCTCAGTTTTGGCCAAAGTTTTTGATAAAAAACTGAAGTTATTTTGTGCCATTCCAATCACGAGCGGATCGATTTCATAAATTCGATAAGAGTCTCCTTGTCGGCCATACCCAGCCAAGGTGCCCACTCCCAAACCAATCACACCCACTCGAACAGGGCCCATTGTCATTTGCGTCGTGATGGCAAGGCCAGCGCCCGCATCGGCGTTGTAATAAGTGGTGGGCTCCAAGGCGCGCTCAGGTGCTAAAAATTGTTTGCCGTGCACGATTTGCCCGTGCAACATGCTGCGGTAGCCGTCATCAGGAAATGCGAAAACCCTTAAGCTGCCATAGAAATTTCGGGCTTTCATTTCCACGCCATCTGCCTCTTGCATGTGGTCGTTCACGCTTATTGTGCTGAGTGCAACCAGCGCCAAAGAGCTGACAACAGCAAACACGGGCCTGCCCAGTCCCTTTGAAATGGCCGGCCATGCGCGCCACAGCGACAGACTGACGACGAGGCCACTCAAGACCACCGCAACAGACAATTCGTAATGGCCATCGAATGCATAAGGCGCAATGACGCCTACAAAAAAGCCACCTAAAAATCCACCCACAGACAGCATCAAGTAATACAAAGTGAGCTGCTTTGTAGGCGGTTGTTGCAAAGCCAGTTCACCGTGGCAGACCATGCACACGACAAAAAATGCCGTGAGGTTAATGCCCATGGCCACCAGCAGCGGCAAATCGGACAAGCCCAGCGTAGGTAGGTAAGCCAGTGCGCCTAAACTTAAAACCAAGAGCGGTAAAAAAATGCGTCTTTGGTACCAGCCCTGTCTTTCAAAACACAAAATGAAGGTCAGCAAATAAAGCGCCAGAGGTGCAATCCAGAGCAAAGGAATGGGCGCAATATTTTGTGTGAGGTAACTGGTGTCGGCTACCATCAAAATAGAGGGGCAGGCTGCCAGCGCCACCCACAGCAGCAATTGGTCCGCTTTGATGTTTGACGAGGCCTTGTCCTCGGCTTGATGTCCTGAGGCTTGCGTTTTTTCTACCAAGGACTTGGCATGCCGTCCACGCCAAGCCAAACTGCCACAGGCCAGTACAAACAGAACAAACAAGCCTGACCATGCCAAAGACTGCCAACGTGTTGGCAACAAAGGTTCGACCAAAAATGGGTATGCCAACAAGGCCAACATAGAGCCAAAGTTGGACAGTGCAAAAAGCCTGTAAGTCACAGCGCCGCTGCGCTCTCGAGCAAACCAAGCTTGAACAAGGGGGCCCGTTGTGGAGAGAACCATGTAGGGCAAGCCAATAGAGGCGCTGAGCAAACCCAGAATGCGCAAAGTGGGGTTCTCTGCGCCCGTAGGCTTCCAAAAATCACTTGGCGTAATGGGGAGTAGCAGCACGCAACTGGCCAGCAAGACCATGTGAAGAAGGCTCTGACGCAAAGGCGTCAAGTGACTGACCACCCAATGCGTGTAAAGATAGCCTAGCAACAGCAGGGCTTGGAAAAACAGCATGCAAGTGGTCCAGACTGAGGCTGATCCGCCAAACCAAGGCAGGATCATTTTGCCCATCATGGGCTGGACTTGGAAAAGTAAGAAAGCACTCAGGAAAATAGTAAGGCCGTAGAGAAATACGGCCTTGACGTCAGTGGATTTTTGCATGCCGGCGATTATGACGCTTTTAAGGCGCTATGCACTGAAAAAGTGAATCTATGTCACAACTGAACTGGGATTGATGAGTATTTTGGCGGAAGCTGTATTTAGAGCGCCTATCTGTTTTGTACTTTTTATGCTAAGGTGCTTTTGCAATGGCCCACATCCTTGGCCGA
Organism: uncultured Burkholderiales bacterium; assembly: GCA_937897495.1. Classification (GTDB taxonomy): domain Bacteria; phylum Pseudomonadota; class Gammaproteobacteria; order Burkholderiales; family Burkholderiaceae_C; genus Limnohabitans_A. Next base: position 1,482 of record CALCBL010000506.1, on the reverse strand, counting down.
TCAACACGGTGAGCACTTCACTTGAAACGCAATGCGCATGGCTTGTGTTTCCTATCCGCCCTCAACGGAGTTTTCTTTTATTTTGGTTGACTCAGGACAGAACTTTCTGACGCAAAACACTTGGAGATAGCTATGGATCAATATGTCGTTTGGGCATTTATTTTGGGAGGCTTGAGCGCTATCTCCCTGCTGATTGGCTCATTGGTCGGGGTTAGTTTCAAAATACCCAAAAGCGTGACGGGACTCATGGCCGCCTTCGGCGCTGGCGCCTTGTTATCGGCGCTTGCGATCGAACTGGTAGCCCCAACTGTTAGCAGTTTCATGCGCGCAGATGCAGCTGCTAAAGCCACTGAATTGCATCATTTTTTAGCCATGATCGTAGGCTGTTTTTGCGGTGGATTGTTGTTTGTGTTGCTAGATCAACTGGTCAATCAGCACGGTGGCTACCTGCGAAAAACCGCGTATGTGATCTCCCGAGCATCACTTGATCGCGCAAGTATTCACAAGCAGGTGATTGCCGAAATCGCCAACATACCGCTGTTTTACAAGCTCGATCCCGAGCACATGGACATCGTGATGCGCTACCTCAAGCCCCGCCTGTTTGTGCAACATGAGTCTATTTTTAAGCCAGGCGAGCCAAGTGAGCTAATCTACATCGTGCGAAAAGGGGGCTTGTACATTGATACAGAAACCTATGGGCGGGATGAACTCGGGCGCGGACAAATTGTGGGCGAGGTCAGTTTTTTAGGGGGGACCCCGCATACCGCGACCTGTACGGCCGCAGATGATGTGGAGTTGTTGACCTTAAATCGGGATGACTATCAATTGCTCATTCAAAAAGTTCCCGAGTTTGCCCAGGGCCTGAAAGACTTGGCCACCCAACGTTTAGATCAACGCAAGTCTCAGGCCTCGGTCCTTTTGCAGGAAAAGCAGCAATGGGCAAATTTAGCCATGTCCGCCATCAATCACGGGCAACAGATGCCCAGTTCGACCGATTTGAAACAACAACATGGTGCCCATAGCAGCGCCGCTCTGGCCATCTGGCTGGGTATCTTGCTTGATGGCATACCCGAGTCTTTTGTCATTGGTACGGCGTTGATGGCGTCTATAGCCCTGAAAACCGCCAGTGGCGCTGAACTTACTTTCTTGAGCGTTTTGCCCTACAGCTTGATCGCTGGGTTGTTCCTCTCCAATTTGCCCGAAGCATTGTCAAGTTCGGTTCAGATGCGCAACCAAGGCATGAAAGTCAGCAAGATCCTGCTGTTGTGGACATCGCTGGTATTGATGACTGCGATCGGAGCGGCCATCGGCGCTTACGTCGGCGAACATGTGCCCCATGCTTATTTGGTGTTTGTCGAGGGCTTGGCAGCCGGGGCAATGCTAACCATGATCTGTGCCGCCATGTTGCCCGAAGCCGCTCACCTCGCCAGTCCGAACCTGGTCGGCCTGTTCACACTCACAGGTTTTCTTTGTTCCATTCTG
>CALCBL010000505.1 GCA_937897495.1 uncultured Burkholderiales bacterium | reverse complement strand
TGACAGGCCACCGACATTTATAAATTCAACTTGTTGGGCCAAGCTTTGCAGGCCCAATGATTGAGCCGTTTGGTCCCATACAAGTTTGGGGCCAAACACGGTGATGGACTGAAGCGCATTAGCCGGTAATTGGCTCAGTGCCTTCAGGGCAATTTCAGGTCCAATGCCGTTTGGATCACCTAAGCTGAGTCCAATCTTGTGGGATGGCTGGGCCATAAAGGTAAGGCCAAAAGCGTGTCTGTGACGGTGCTGTCGCAAACTGCAATTCTTTCTTTCAACACAATGCCGAAAGAGTTGGCTTTCGATGCTGGTGCATCACTTTTGACAAACTTGTCTTTGTAAAAACCTGTTGCAAAGACATCGGTTTGGCCCGTGGCCATGATGCGGGCCACCATGAATGGTGTGTGTGCATAAGTGGCTTCTGAGTTTTGCTGAACGATGGCAGGTATACCCAAAATATGGCGGTATCTTTGTCGTTCATAAATATTGGCCAAACGCAAAGCAGCAATTCGGTCTATGAGCATGTTGCGAGAATCTGCATACACAATGCCTGCAGGTAAATTCTCATTTTCATTTTCAATGTGGGTGATGCGGTAATGAGTGTCTTCAGAGAAATACTCAGGCCACTCTTCAAGAGCGTCGCTGTCAATGGTCATTGCATAGGCTGCATTGAAAGCGCACAGTGTCATTAAGTCAATCATGAGTGCCTTTCTGCCGATCAAATTTTCATGTGGCTGCGATAGGCTTTCCAAAATCCCCGGACGGAGGTTTCGGTAGCGCGGCCTTCACTTGAGCCCGTGTGATCGCCACCCATTTCCACCACAGCTTGGTGATCTTGTGCGCCTTGGATGCCGCGTTGAACAAAGCCACCCACGGCGCCGTCTTCCATCGAGATAAATCCAGCGGGCCCAATTAAATTGGATTGCTTGAGGCGTGTTTTGCGTTGCTCTGGCGTGTCGTCGGCATAGCCGAAATAGGTCCAGTTTAGTTCTGTGCGACCAACACCTTTGGGTAACACTTGGCGAACAGCTAAGCAATTTTGAATTTGCTGCAGAACAAAGCCAGGAAACATCGACAAAATTTGCAGTGTGATGCCATCGTCGTATTCTTTGAATCCCGCTAACAAAGAGCGATCCTTTAACAAGTATTGATCGTTATCAGCTCGAATGGCTTGGTCTTTGTATGAGTTGTCTGCACTGTCGTTTTCAACAATAGAGTAGCTCACATGGTGTCCGCCCGTTGGATCGACGATAACGCCACCTTTCTGCGACAAGCGGTTGAGCTTGAAGGTGGTGAAGAACATGTGAAGCAGACTGGCGTGGTAGCTGTCTTTCACATTTTCAACATAAAGTTTCCAGTTGTTGGGCAATGCTTGCGTGAAACGTCCAATCACTTGAATCGGTTTGTGCAGAACGCGTTGAATTCGTGCGCATATTTCTGGCCCTAAATAAATTTCAATGTCAGGCGTTTCTTCAGAAAACGTGCCGAACACCAGGCCACAAAAAACAGAGACACGTAATTTTCTGGGGCCATGCTCTTCTTTGCAGAAGGAAGCGGGCATACCGCCTTGACCTTTAACCCCTTTGGCAAATGCCACGCCAGTTAAATCGCCTTGGCGGTTGTAACTCCAAGCGTGGTAAACGCATTGAAAGTTGGCGTCTTTGCCAGACTTTTCCAAGGCAATCAAAGCACCTCTGTGGGCACACCTGTTTTCAAAGGCATAGATTTGCTGGTCTTGGTCTTTGACCACCACAACAGGCGTTTCACCAACATGGGTGGTGCGGTAGTCGCCTGCATCTTGCAGGTCAGCTTCTAAGCACAAAAAATTCCAGGTCTTGCCGTGAAAAATATCCAGCTTTTCCTGTTCAGCAATTTCTACATCGTTGTAGATTGAATACGGAATGCGCGTAAGCGAATCACTTTTCCAGTGGATTCTTTGGGTGTCCATGGTCTTGATTCAATCCAATGAGACGTTGGTGGTTTTGATAACCGCTTGCCATTTTTCTGACTCATCGCGAACAAATTTGGCTGTTTGCTCAGGACTCCAACCTCTAGGCTCAGCGCCTTGCTCTAAAAACTTTTGCTTGATTTCAGGATTGGACAGCGCTTCTGAGAAGGACTTGTAGATGTTGGCCATGGCTGTTGCTGGTGTGCCAGGTGGTGCCATGACCGAGAAAAAAGTAACCGCCTGCATACCGGGCAGTTTTTGCTCACTGAAAGTGGGCACTTGGGGCAGTGCTTTTGAGCGTTGATCGTCCGCGACTGCAAAGATTCGAAGTTTGCCTGCCTGGTGAAACTGCATGGAGGAACTGAGGTTGTCAAAGAAAATATCAACGGTTCCTGCCATCAAATCGACCAAGGCTGGAGCTGTACCTTTGTAGGGAATGTGAATCAACTCGGTTCCAGTCAGCTGCATGAACATGCTTGCAGTGAGATGTGAAGTAGAACCATTGCCCTGAGATGCGTAGCTCATTTTTCCTGGATTCGCTTTTAAATAAGCAATGAGTTCGGTTAAGTTTTTGGCTTGAACTTTAGGGCCGACTGCCAAGACATTGGGGACGGTTGCCATGACTGTGATGGGCTGCCAGCGTGTAGGATCAAAACTCAATTTTTTATAGAGGTGGTGGTTGATTGCAACTGGTCCAGGAGGTGACGTCAACAAAGTACTGCCATCAGGATCAGACTTGAAAACAAAGTCGGCACCAATATTGCCACCTGCACCGGCCTTGTTTTCAACTAAAACACCTGCAGGAAATTGAGCTCGCATTTTCTCTGCCAGCAAGCGAGGTAGAACATCTGCTGTTCCGCCAGCTGGAAATGGAACGATTAATTTGAGGGGTTTGGTGGGTTGAGCCCAGACCGTGGAGGTGAGAGCCAAGCTGGATATCACGCCAGTTAAACAAATTTTGATGCAGCTTCGATAGATGGCAATCATGTTTTTTCCTTTTGGATCCAATAACTTATTGGGAATCATCATATCTATAAAGTTTCCTTGCAAAATGAGGGTTTTCCGATTCAATGGCGCATGAGTGAATTGCGCTCACAAAGAACCTATGAAACAAACTCACCAACCCGGGGCATGGCCCTCACCCTTATCTGCCAATCTGTTGGCCCAAGCGGGCAGCAGCCTAATGTGGTCGCAGCCCATGGGCGACGACCTTTGGTGGGATGAGGTCAGGCCCAGTGAAGGAGGGCGCTCGCTGGTGGTGAGTCGTCAACTGGGCGATATTTTGAAGGCGCCATGGAGTGCCAAAAGCCAAGTGCATGAGTACGGGGGAATCAGTTGGCTAGGGTTGATGCTGGATGGCAAAGCCATGCTGGCCTTTGTGAACAAAGCTGATCAGCGCATTTACATCACTGAGCCCAAGGGCGAGCCGCAGCCCTTAAGTCCTGAACCGCCTGCAGGGCAGAGTCATCGTTACATTGAGATGATTTCGGTAGGTAATGAAATTTGGTGCATTCGCGAGGTGCACCTCGAGGGCCGCGTTGAGCGCAGTTTGGTTGCGCTCAGTTTGAAGTCTGCTGGTGTTGCCACATTGCGCATTTTGGATGCTTCATCGCACTTTTATGCACACCCTAGAGTTTCTGCTGATGGCCGACATTTGGCTTGGATCACGTGGGAGCACCCTCAAATGCCATGGGATGGCACGGAGCTTCGTGTGGCCGACGTTTCAAACGGCAAATTGAGCAATGTGCGTGTCTTGGCGGGCAATGTTGAAACTTCATGTTTGTCGCCCGAGTGGGGGCCGAACAACGAGCTTTATTTCATCTGCGACAAAAGTGGTTGGTGGAATCTTTGGCAGGGTGATTTGAGCGGCAAGCTAACGCACTTGGTTGAAGAGGCCAGTGAATGGGGCTTTCCACTTTGGCAGTTGGGCATGCGGGCCTTGTCTGTTTTGCCTGATGGACATGTGCTGTCGGTGCATGGCGCTGTGGACGCTAGAAAAATTGTGCGTGTGCATCCACAGACGCGGGCCATGCAAGATTTAAATTCAGAGCTGACCGATTTCAAACCATCGTTGAGTGTTTCTAATAGCAAAGCGTATGCAGTGGGCGCCAGTGGCAAAGTAGTTTCGCAATTGATTGAAATTGATTTGTTGAGTTGGCAAGTGTGTGATGTGGTGACTTCGATTGAATCGCCCGTTGATGCCAGTTATTTTCCTAAGCCACACGAGATCAGTGCCGAGCGTGCAGACGGTCGAAAAGTGTTTGCCATTTTGCATTCAGCACATCATCCAGATTTTGAACCCTCAGAGAAACCGCCTTTGATGGTGGTGGTGCATGGCGGGCCCACCGCCAATTCTTCGGCCACGCTGTCAATGAAATACGCGTACTTCACATCGCGCGGTATTTCTGTGGTCGATGTCAACTATGGCGGTTCAACAGGTTATGGGCGTGATTATCGAAATCTGCTTCGCGGGCAATGGGGTGTGGTGGATTGTGAAGATGTTTTGGCGGTGGTCGCTTC
>CALCBL010000504.1 GCA_937897495.1 uncultured Burkholderiales bacterium | reverse complement strand
CAGCGTCTTGAAAATCTCGCGCGCAGCACTCACGGTGTCGGCAATGTCTTGTGCGGTGTGCGCGCCACTCACAAAGCCTGCTTCGTAAAGTGCGGGTGCAATGTACACGCCGCGGTCTAGCAAACCGTGGAACAAAGTGTTGAACTTGGTGCCATCGGTTTTCATGACTTGCGGGTAGTTGCTTGGCAAGGTGGGCAACAAGAAGAAGCCAAACATGCCGCCTTCGCTGTCGCCTGCAAATGGCACCCCTTCGGCTTTGGCGGCAGCAGTAAGGCCATCGACCAAGGACCGTGTGGTGGCGCTTAGTGCATCAAAAAATCCGGGCTTGCTAATTTCTGCCAATGTGGCCAAGCCGCATGCAGTGGCCACAGGGTTGCCACTCAAAGTACCCGCTTGATACACAGGGCCCAAAGGTGCGAGCTGTTCCATGACGGCGCGCTTGCCGCCAAAGGCTGCCAAGGGCATGCCGCCGCCAATCACTTTGCCCATGACGGTCATGTCGGGCTCGAAGCCTGGAATGCTTTTGGCGTAAACGCTTTGAGCGCTGCCCAAGGCGACGCGGCAACCGGTCATGACTTCGTCAAACACCAAGAGCGCGCCGTATTGGCTGCACAGTTCGCGGCAGCGTTTCATGAAGGGCACGCTGGCGCGCACAAAGTTCATGTTGCCTGCAATGGGCTCGATCATGAGGCAGGCCAACTCAGGGCCATGAAGTTTGAAAGCTTCTTCCAATTGCTCGATGTTGTTGTACTCGAGCACCAAGGTGTGTTGCACCACTTCAGGCGGTACGCCGGCGCTGGTGGGGTTGCCAAAGGTGGCCAAGCCTGAGCCGGCTTTGACCAGCAAGGCATCGGCATGTCCGTGGTAGCAGCCTTCAAACTTGATGAACTTGCTGCGGCCTGTGGCGCCGCGTGCCAAGCGCACTGCGCTCATACCGGCTTCGGTGCCCGAGCTGACCAAGCGAACCATTTCCATAGAGGGCACCAACTTGAGCAAAGCTTCGACCAATTCAACTTCGCGCTCGGTAGGTGCACCGAAAGAGAAGCCATCGAGCGCGGCTTTTTGCACGGCTTCTAAAACGGCTGGGTGGCCATGGCCCAAAATCATGGGACCCCATGAACCGATGTAGTCGATGTGTTTTTTGCCATTGGCATCCCAGAAGTAAGCGCCTTCAGCGCGCTTCACAAAGCGCGGTGTGCCGCCCACTGCGCGAAAAGCGCGCACGGGTGAATTGACGCCGCCAGGAATAACTTTTCTAGCGCGTTCGAACAGGGTGTCGTTGAGGTCAGTGCTTTGTTTCATTGATGGACATTTCGAAAAAATCTGCGTTCATGTCGGGACCTTCCGCCTCGGACTCATCGTCCTCGGCATCGGGTAGCGCCCAAAATAGGCGATCGGGGATGACCTTGCCCATGCCAGGGCGAAAGCCCTCGTCTAAGCAACGGTCTAAATAATGCAAAGCTTCGCTGGCGGCTGCCGATACATCTAGCCCCGTTGCAATAAGAGCAGCCAGGGCTGCCGAAAGTGTTTCGCCAGCGCCACTGAAAACAGCCTCAATGCGCTCGAACTTTTCATGGCCCACCACGGTTTCGGGGGTGGCCAAAACATTGTCGATGTGTTGGTCGTTGGCGGTGATGCCTGTGACCAGCGTGTAGGGAACTCCTAGCTCGGCAGCTGCTTTGGCAATATCGCGCGGGCCTGGATTTTTTTCGCTGGACCAATCGGGCAAAAGCCAACGGCGCAAAGTGCTGTGGTGGCCCACCAGAATGCTGGTTTGCGGCAGCAGCAATTCGCGAAAGGCATCGAGGTATTGATCAATTTTGTCGTCTTCCCACCAAGACAAATTGGGCATGTAGGCCACTACCGGCACACCGTCATAGTCGGCGGTGAGTTCTGCAATGATGCTGATATTTTCAGCACTTCCGACAAAACCTACTTTGATGACCTGAGGCGGAATGTCTTCTAAAACAGCCTTGGCTTGATCGCCCACTGCTTCTTCATCTAAGGGGAAAAAGTCAAAAATTTGGGACGAGTCGCGGGCATAGGCGCCCGTGAGGACAGGCAGCGCATGGGCGCCCACAGAAGCAATGGCCAAAACATCGGCGCTAATGCCGCTGGCGCCGCTGGGGTCGCTGGCATTGAACACCAAAACGCAAGCAATGACGGCTTCCTCTTCGTTTTCGAGGTCGTCTTGAGGCAGGTCTGACGGCGGTAATGTCGTGGTCATGAGTTACAGTGAAGCCCGATACAATCGTTTCATTCTATTCGACACTGGTGACACAC
>CALCBL010000503.1 GCA_937897495.1 uncultured Burkholderiales bacterium | reverse complement strand
CAAGCGCGCGAGCCACGATAGGTATTGGCAACAGCCATGCGCCCGGTGTTGATCAGTGATCGTGCGAAAGGAAACTGCTTTGCCAAGCTGATGGTGGCTTTTCGGAAGGCGCGTTCTACGCCATCTGCTGGCCGCAAAAATCGGGCTGTGCGTCGCGTCACTTTGACGTTTTCTTGTGCAGCTTCTAGCCGTTCGTCGTTGTAACTCTCAAGCAGCCAATTTCCAAGCCAAATTGTCTGCATCGGCCACGCCGGTGTTGCCACCCCGCGCGCCAAAGGGGTTCACAATTTTGGCCGTGTCGCCCATGAAAAACACCCGGCCCATGCGCAAGGTGGTGAGGCACTGGCTCTTGTAGGCATAAGGGCCCACCCACACAATGTCAACCTTCACCTTCTTGCCAAATTGACGCTCTAAGCGCTCGCGCACCACGTCTTCTCGGCTGATGTAAGCCGCATCGGCATTGGGTTCCATCTGGTAATCAATGCGCCACACATCGTCGGCCATCAGGTGTTGCCAGACCGCACGGTTTTCATTGAAGGGCGCTTCAATCCACGTATGGCGCTCGGTAGGCGGGTGTGTGTCAAAGCGCACATCGGCAATGCACCAACGGTCATCGCCTTTTTTGCTTTCCATGCCGACGCCAGTCCATGCGTGAAACGGGGTGTGCGATCCCGTGGCATCGATCACATGGTCGGCTTGAAGTTGGTAAGTGCCTTCAGGTGTTTCAACGCTGAGTGTTGCAAAGTCTTTGTTTTGCTTGAAGGCTGTGACGCGCGATTGCCAGCGCAAATCGACAGACCCCAGTTCTTGAATCCGCTCTACCAAGTAGCCTTCAATGTAGAACTGTTGGATGTTGATAAAAGCGGGTTGCTGTGAAAGACTGAAATTGCTTTGTTGTTTGAGGTCAAAGTTGTAGACCTCATCATTGCCTGCAAACGTCCGCCCCACGCTCCACTGAATGCCTTTTTTGGCAATGCGATCGAATATGCCCAGTTTTTGAAAAATCTCCAGTGATTTTTGGGTGTAACAAATGCCGCGCGAGGAGGCGCCCTTAACTCCCACGGTGTTGTCTTCGTCCAAGAGAACCGCCTTGATGCCCAGGTTGGCCAAGCCGCAGGCCAATGTCAGACCTGAGATGCCGCCCCCCACAATGACCACCGCATGTCGCAAAGTTTTGTTTTGAACCAACTCTGGCGGTGTCACAAAAGCATATTCGGGCAGTGTGTAACCAGTGCCTTGAGTGAACTCATAGCCATTGGTGAATTGAACGTCTTGAAAGGAGGGGGTGTTCATGGTTTCAACGCATTCCTATTTTCACATTGCCAAAAACCGATTGCGCTTCACGAGGCAAGCAGCGCCAGTATTGTTCGCTGGCTTGCACCACGCCTCCCAATTCGGCAGCCGCTTGCCATGCCCAGCGGGGGTTGAACAAGAAGGCTCGGGCAAAGGCAATGAGGTTGGCATCTCCTCTTTGCAAAATAGCTTCTGCTTGTTGAGCCTCCGTGATCAAGCCTACTGCGATGGTGGGCAGGCCGGATTTGTCTTTTACTGTTTTGGCAAAGGGCACTTGGTACTCAGGGCCAATGGCAATTTTTTGTTGAGCCGCCACACCACCAGAAGAAATGTGAACAAAATTCGCACCAGCGGCTTTAAGCCGAACAGATAAATCAGCTGTTTCTTCTGGCGTCCAGCCGTCTTCGACCCAATCGGTGGCCGAGAGGCGAATGCCCAAAACACCATTGAACTTAGCCCGCACAGCGTCAAAAATTTCGCGAATAAATCGTG
>CALCBL010000502.1 GCA_937897495.1 uncultured Burkholderiales bacterium | reverse complement strand
CCGCAAATAGCGCCAAAGCCTGCACAAGCCGCAATGGTGGCATGTGCCAGCCCGCCCTTGCGATGTCCAATGAAGGTGTATGCCGCATGAAAAAGCTCGTGTGCCAAACCAGCGCGTGCCACAAAATTGCCCATCAAAATGAACAGGGGTATGACAGACAAGGTGTATGCAAACCCTGTATCGTGCACCACTTGGGCAGTGCTGGCCATGGCCGGCATCCAGCCACGTGTTAACCCAATACCTACAATACCAACCAACCCCATGGAAAAGGCCAAGGGCATGCGCATCAAGGCCAACACGAAGATGGCCAAGAATCCAAGCAAGGCGGCCGTCATACTGTGCCGCCCTCTGAAGCATTGTCATCAGTGGGTAAAAAAGCTTTTGCCAAGTGCACCAAACCGGCTAAACCACACAACAAGCCCATGCCTTGAATGAAGGGCGCTTTGGTGATTTTGAGTTGGGCTGTGGTTTCGCCTGTGATTGCAAACTGTCCACCTGTTTGCCACATTAAATAAGCCAGACCAAATAGCAAGGCCGCGCAAACAATGTGAATCAGGGCTTGTTGAAATTTGCGAACCCAACTGGGCAAAAATCCATCTAAGGAGTCGAACACCACGTGCTCACCCTTGAGTGAGACCAAAGGAAGCGCCGCAAAAATGACCACGACCATCAACAATTCGGTCAACTCCAAAGAGCCAGTGATAGATTGCGACAGGAATTTTCGGCCAGAGACATCAAAAAATGTAAGCACCATGATGGCAAAGAGGGCAGCACCAGCAAGTGTGCCGCACAGAATTTCAAGTATCTTTTTCAACTGTTTACCCATCAAAAAAGCGGTATTTGCTGAAGGGGCAAATACCGCTGGTGTTCTGCATTTTCCTGAGGTGATACCCGAGGAAAACTCAGATTACTTTTGCTTTTGCAGCTTGGCGATTTCTGAGCGGAATTCAGACAATGTGCCAGAAGGGTCTTTCATGCCTTTTGCTCTGGCAGCTTGTGCCCAGTCACGCTCCAATTTGGTGGTGCGTGCATTGACGTCTCGCACAAAGAAGTTGTCGGCTTTGACGACTTTAACGCCATTTTTTTGCATGTTCACTAAGGCCTGATCGTCCACACGGTCCCAGGCTTTGCCAAAGCGACTTGCCACGGCTTCGCCAGACAATTCGTCCACAATTTTTTTGTCTTCAGCCGACAGGCTGTTGTATTTGGCTGGATTCATCATGAAGACGAAACTGGTGTTGTAGAGACCACCAGGGAACTGAGTAGCGTGTTTAATGATCTTGTCAATTTTGAACGAGTCAGTCGACTCCGCGGGGAACAAGGTTCCGTCCATCACACCGCTAGACAACAATTCATAAGATTCTGGCGCAGGTTTGAGCGTGACGTTCATGTCCAGCGTTTTGGAGATTTCGTTGACCATGCCACCGCCCACTCGGAATTTAAGACCGGGGAGGTCTTCAACGCGGATAATGGGTTTCTTGGTGTTGAAAACGATGCCGGGGCCAT
>CALCBL010000501.1 GCA_937897495.1 uncultured Burkholderiales bacterium | reverse complement strand
ATGACCATCGGCACGGCTTTTGGCCGTATAGCTGGCCAGGAAGCGGCACGGGCTGCTCTGGGCATTTCTGAATCGGTGCCGCGTTTGGCAGAGCAAGTGATGCAGGGCACAGCTGACCAAGACACGCGCGTTGCTACTTGAATAGAACACCATGCAAACACTACAACAACTGACTCAAGAAGCACAAGCTTTGGCACGCGGTGAAATCGTTTTAACGGGCCCTGAAAAAGAGGTGGCGCGCCAACTTCAAATCTGCAACGGCTGCCGTTACTGCGAGGGCTTCTGTGCGGTTTTTCCCGCCATGACGCGTCGCTTGGAATTTGGCAAAGCAGACATTCATTACTTGGCCAACTTGTGTCACAACTGCGGTGCGTGCTTGCACGCCTGCCAATATGCACCACCGCATGAATTTGCCATCAATGTGCCCAAGTCGATGGCCACAGTGCGAGGCCAAACTTACGCTGATTACGCATGGCCCAAAGCTTTGGGTGGGCTCTACAAAAGCAATGGCCTGACCGTGTCAATGGCCTTGGCCCTCAGCTTGAGTTTGTTTTTGATCTTGGCCATTCAAAGCAATGGCACGCTGTGGGGTGGCCCTGTTGAAAATGGTTTTTATGCCATCTTCCCTCACAACCTCATGGTGAGCATGTTTGCACCCATTTTCTTGTGGTCTGTTCTGGCGCTGGCTTTGGGTGTGACGAAGTTTTGGCGCGAAGTCACGCCGGCCACCAGCGGTGCGCCTTTGAGCTCTCCCGCAGCGGCTGAAGCAGCGCACGATGCCTTGCGTTTGAAGTACTTGGGCGGCGGCCATGGTGATGGTTGCAACAACGAAGACGACGCATTCACGCTGGCGCGCAAACGCATGCACCACCTCACGTTTTACGGCTTCATGCTGTGCTTTGCAGCCACCAGCGTTGCCACGGTGTATCACTATGCTTTTGATTGGCCTGCGCCCTATGACTTCTTCAGCTTGCCCAAAATATTGGGCACCGTGGGTGGTATTGCATTGACGGTGGGTACCTTGGGTTTGTGGCGCTTGAATTTGGCGCGTGACCCTCAGCATGGCGATGTTCAACAAAGACCGATGGACCGAGGGTTCATTGCCTTGTTGTTCTTCATCAGTGTGACGGGCCTGGCCTTGATGCTGTCTAAAAACACCGCAGCCATGCCCGTGTTGTTGGCCGTGCATTTGGGCATGGTCATGGCCTTGTTCTTAACTTTGCCCTACGGCAAATTTGCACACGGTATTTTCAGAACTGCGGCCTTGCTCAGATTTGCCGTCGAAAAGAGACAGCCCAGCAAGTTGACTTTGGGCTCGGACTAAGATCAAGTCAAGGTGACAGCCGAGTTGATCACGCCACCGCCTAAACACACTTCGCCGTCATACAAAACGGCACTTTGACCCGGCGTGACAGCCCATTGGCTTTCGTCAAACGACAAAGCAAATTCAGCCGCATTGGGCGATGTCAATGCGCAGTGGGCATCGGCTTGCCGATAGCGTGTTTTGGCAGCGTACAGACCGGCCGTGGGTTCGCTGCCCGAGCACCAACTGGCGTCGGCGGCCTCAAGTTGAGGTGACAAGAGCCAAGGGTGATCGTGCCCTTGCACCACCCACAAAATGTTTTGGGCCATGTCCTTGCGGGCCACAAACCAAGGCGTGTGTTCACCACCGCCGCGCTGTGCGCCTTTGGCTTTAATGCCGCCGATGCCCAGGCCTTGGCGTTGGCCCAAGGTGTAAAAACTCAAGCCCACATGCTTGCCAATGGTTCGGCCTGTTTCGTCTTTGATGGGGCCGGGTTCTTTGGAAATGTAACGATTCAAAAAATCTCTGAAAGGCCGCTCTCCAATAAAGCAAATGCCCGTAGAGTCTTTTTTCTTGGCATTGGGCAAGCCGATTTCTTCTGCAATTTGGCGGACTTGCGTTTTGAGCAACTCACCCACTGGAAACAAAGTTTTCGACAGTTGCGCTTGGTTCAAGCGGTGCAAAAAATAACTTTGGTCTTTGCTGTTGTCCAAACCTTTTAGCAACTCGTGCAGACCCGTTGTTTCATTCAAACGAACGCGCGCGTAATGACCGGTGGCAATTTTTTCGGCACCCACGTGCAGCGCATGGTCTAAAAAGGATTTGAACTTGATTTCGGCGTTGCACAGAATGTCGGGGTTGGGCGTGCGGCCGGCTTGGTACTCACGCAGAAACTCTGCAAACACGCGGTCTTTGTAATCAGCGGCAAAGTTGACGTGTTCAATTTCAATGCCCACCACATCGGCCACCGCAGCCGCATCGACAAAGTCAATGTTGGACGAACAAAACTCGCTGTCGTCATCGTCTTCCCAATTCTTCATGAAAATGCCGACCACTTCGTGGCCTTGCTTTTTCAATAAGTGAGCGGTGACTGCGGAGTCGACGCCGCCAGACAAACCCACAACAATTCGGTGATGCTTCATGGCACCAATTATCCCCTGATCTAAATACCTATACTTGCACCTCATGTCATTCAATTCAAACCTTTCCACCTCAGCCAAAGTGAGAGCGGCCGCCAGCATCTTTTTGCAAGATGTTGGCAAAGGCGTGTTCACACTGACGCACAGCGGCTTGGCGATGCTGGGCCTGGTGGTGTTCATGGGCCTCAGCGTTGCCCTGTTTCGGCCCGATATCTTGGCTCAAACAGAGTCGACCGCTTATGAATGGCTTCGCTCGCGCCAATTCAGTTTGTGGTGGGAACCGCAAAACACCGCCGAACGGGCCACCGCCACCGATTTGAAAGACATTCCGCGCAAGCAAGCGGCTGTTGCGGCTTGGCTGGCCAGCAAGTA
>CALCBL010000500.1 GCA_937897495.1 uncultured Burkholderiales bacterium | reverse complement strand
TTCGAATCGACCCGCCCCCGCCCCGCGTCATTGCTTATCACAAGCCTGCAGGTGAAATTGTCAGCCATGATGATCCTAAAAACAGGCCCACTGTTTTTCGCAAATTACCCCGTTTACAACATGGCAAATGGCAGTCTGTTGGCCGCTTAGATCTCAACACTGAGGGCTTGCTGCTGTTTACCAGTTCAGGCGAATTGGCCAATCGATTGATGCACCCTCGATTTGGGTTAGAGCGTGAATACGCGGTTCGCGTTTTGGGCGCGCTGAGCAATGAAGAAAAGCAGAAGTTATTGGACGGCGTCATGCTTGAAGATGGCATGGCCCAATTTGGTTCGATAGAAAATGGCGGTGGCGAGGGCGCAAACTGTTGGTACCGCGTGACCATTTCAGAGGGCCGCAATCGCGAAGTGCGCCGCATGATGGAAGCTGTGGGCCATGCGGTTAGCCGCCTCATTCGCATTCGCTACGGCGCCATGGTGTTGCCGCATGGTTTGCGCCGCAGTACTTACATGGAATTGGACGAAGCCGACATACGAGCCCTCACGCATGCGGCGAACAAAGCCGAAGTTGCTGAAAACCGTGATGAGCCCGGAAGTGTTGGCGTACAGAGAACGCAAGATCCTAGAAATCAAAATCCCCGCAATCCCAGAAACAGGGCCTTTGGCGCCAAAAAAGCAGGACCTGGCCCTTCTCGACAGCGCACCGACAAAGCTGCCAGCAGTCAGCCCGACCCCATGAAAACCTCTGTGGGCTACATTGGGGCAGACAGTTTCAGTCGACAGCGCAAAGAGCAAGGTCCTGGCGGTAAATCGGGCGGTCCCCGCCGAAATGGCGGCAGAAGTCGCTAAATTGGCTCAATTGGCTTAGGCCTTTCAAGGGCTTGCAATTCCTTTTGCACCATGGGGAAACCCTTAACTCGGGTTAAAATAGTGGGCTTTTATAAAAAATACTTAGGAATTTCTCCATGGCTATCGAACGCACTCTTTCCATCATCAAACCTGACGCTGTTGCAAAAAACGTCATCGGTCAAATCTACGCTCGTTTTGAAGCGGCTGGCCTCAAAGTGGTTGCCGCCAAGTTGGCGCACCTTTCACGCGGCGAAGCAGAGGCTTTTTACGCTGTTCACAAAGAGCGTCCCTTCTTTAAAGACCTGGTTGATTTCATGATTTCTGGCCCCGTCATGATCCAAGCCCTTGAAGGCGAAGGCGCTATTTTGAAAAACCGCGATTTGATGGGCGCAACCGATCCAAAGAAAGCAGCGCCTGGCACCATTCGCGCCGACTTTGCAGAAAGCATTGACGCCAATGCGGTTCACGGTTCTGACGCTGCAGAAACAGCAGCTGCTGAAATCAGCTTCTTTTTCGCTGGCATGAACGTTTATTCACGTTAATCCCTGCTAATTCGCTTTTGCAATTAGCTCGCGGACAAGAACTTTCTTTCATCCGCCATGACGGCCAACCTTCTTGATTTCGACCTTGAAGGTTTGGCCGTTTTTTGTGAGGGTTTGGGCGAAAAACGTTTTCGCGCCACCCAGCTTTTTCGCTGGATTCATCAGCGCGGCATGTCCAATTTTGACGACATGTCAGACCTTGCCAAATCATTGCGCGAGAAATTAAAAGTTCATGCCCACGTTGCGGCTTTGCCTATCCTGTCCCAACAATTCTCAAAAGACGGCACGATCAAATGGTTGTTCGATGTTGGCGCAGGCGATGCGGTTGAAGCCGTCTTTATTCCTGAAGACGATCGCGGTACTTTGTGCGTTTCATCCCAAGCCGGTTGTGCTGTGGGATGTCGCTTTTGCTCTACGGGGCACCAAGGCTTCAGTCGCAACTTATCAACTGCCGAAATTTTGTCTCAGCTCTGGTTTGCCGAGCATTTTTTACGCCGTCATTTGAATCAGACTGACCGCGTGATCTCCAATGTGGTCATGATGGGCATGGGCGAGCCGCTGCAAAATTACAGCGCTTTGGTTCCTTCTTTAAAAGCCATGCTAGACGATCACGGCTATGGTCTGTCGCGTCGACGGGTGACAGTTTCTACGTCGGGTGTGGTGCCCATGATGACCCGTTTATCAGCCGATTGCCCAGTCGCATTGGCGGTTTCTTTACATGCCCCCAACGATGCATTGCGCGACAACTTAGTGCCTTTGAATCGAAAGTACCCTTTGGATGAATTGCTGTCTGAATGCACGCGCTATTTGGAAAAAGCACCCCGCGATTTCATCACCTTCGAATATTGCATGCTTCAAGGGGTGAACGACCAAGTGACGCATGCCAAAGAATTGGTCCAACTCATTCGACGCCATGCCAGCCAGGGGCTTCGTTGCAAATTCAATCTCATTCCTTTCAACCCATTCAAAGAGTCTGGCTTGTTGAGGTCCGATGATGCAACAGTTCAACAATTCGCAGCGGTCCTTTTAGACGCTGGGTTTGTGACCACTGTCCGTAAAACCCGGGGAGATGACATTGATGCTGCCTGCGGACAACTGGCGGGTGACGTTAAAGACCGCACGGGCGTTGCCGATCGAATTGCACAACAACGTGCAGTGCCCATTCAGTGGCACGACGCCGCCCCCATCACCCAAACGCCTCAAGTCTGATGCCAAGACCCGTTGCTTTTGCCCCTCATTTGGGGGCAAGGCTTCTGATGGGCTTACTTTTTGTTTCAATCATCTTTCATTTGCCGCTGGCCGGCGCATGGTTTCCCAACGCCTCCGAGTCGTCTCAGGCCTTAACGCGTGCTCAGGCCAGAACCGCCTTAGCGTCTGCCTATTTTCAAGCAGGCATGTTTGTCTTTGCATTGGAGGAGGTCGATCACGCATTGATTTTGACGCCCCAGCATGCACCTGCATTGGTGCTCAAAGCCCTTCTTTTCCAACAACAAAACAAGGCGGATTTGTCTCAAAAATACTTTCAACAAGCCATGGCTGCAGCACCGCAAGATCCTCAAGTTGCCCTTCAATGGGGAATATTTGATTGCCAAAATGACCATTTTGAAGCGGCATTTGAAAAATTCAAGCGAGCTTTGGGCCTTTCCATGGGCCCTTTGCAGGTCAAGACGAACTGGATTTGGGGTCAATGTCTTAGGCGAAATAAGCAATTTGAGGCCGCCAACGAAAGGTTGTCAGAGGCCTTCGCACAGCAGCCAAGCTTGATTTCTGAGCCACTTGAACTGGTAGAGCTCAAAATTCAGTTGGGAAAGTACATAGAAGCTGAGAAAATTCTTGAATATTTGAATGATTCTCCCTCTGTGAGTGCACAATCGGTGTGGTTTGCTTTGCAGCTTGCAGAGCGTCAGAATCAAGCAGTTAAAAAGAACCATTGGGGCAAGATGTTAGGACTTCATTTTTCAAATTCAGCGCAGTGGCGCGCTTACCAGGAAAGCGCATCTCATGACTGAAACCCTTGATCAGGCTTCGATGCCCCGTTCACCCGGCGGCATCATGCGGTCTGCACGAGAAAAAGCTGGCTTGCATTTGGCGGTGTTGTCTGTGAACCTCAAAGTCAGTATCAAACAATTGGAAGCCCTTGAGGCAGATCAATTTCAGCACTTGCCTGAGCCGGTTTTTGCACGTGCATTGGCTGCCAAAGTTTGTCGTTTTTTGAAAATTGATTCCGAACCTGTTTTGGCACTGATGCCTCAAATGACCAATGGTTTAAAACCCTTGCAGCTCATTGAATCTGACAACAGGTCTTCCAGCAGACTGCATCGAATGGATCAACCTAGCGGCACTCATCCAAAGGGACGCAAGCTTTGGATCTTGTTTGCGGTCATTTGCATTTTGGCTTGGGCTTACTCCGCCGATTTACAACTCATTGTTTTCAATCAAAATACAAAACCTGAGGTTTCAGAAGTGGTCCCCACCATGCCTCCGGTTCAAGAACAAGCAGCCCCTGATGCAGCGCAAGCCGACCTCCCAAAGGCCATGGTGTTTGACAGTTCTACGCCTGAAGCCAATCGCCGCAACTCCCCCAACGACTCAAATCCTCCAACTTTAGAGGTCAAAAAATGATGCAACCTACAGTCATTCCTAAGACCATGGCCGAGGCCATTCCTGCGGCAGTTCCCCTTCAAAGGCACAGCCTTCAAGCTCAAGTGGTGTGGGGGCAACGCATTGTCACGGTGGGGGGGCAAGCGCCCGTTCGTGTTCAGTCTATGACCAACACCGACACCGTTGATGTCATTGGAACAGCCATTCAGGTTAAAGAATTGGCCATAGCGGGTTCGGAATTGGTGCGGATCACTGTCAACACGCCAGAGGCTGCAGAGGCCGTTCCCCATATCCGAGATCAGCTCGACAAAATGGGCATTGATGTGCCCCTGATTGGTGACTTTCATTACAACGGACACCGATTGTTAAGCGACCATCCGGCTTGTGCTGAAGCACTTTCCAAATACCGAATCAATCCCGGCAATGTTGGAAAAGGCGACAAGCACGATCTGCAATTTGGACAAATGATTGAAGCTGCCATGCGGTGGAACAAACCTGTTCGCATTGGTGTCAACTGGGGAAGCTTAGATCAAGAGTTGTTGGCTGAATTGATGGATCAAAACAGTCAAAGAAAAGTGCCTTGGGAATCTAGACAAGTGATGTACGAGGCGCTCATTACGTCGGCCATCACTTCTGCCGACAAGGCACACGAGATGGGCATGGCTCGTGCACAAATCATGCTTTCGTGCAAGGTCTCTGGCGTCCAAGACCTGATTGCCGTCTACCGCGAACTTGGCCGACGCACGGATTACCCTTTGCATTTGGGGCTCACCGAAGCAGGCATGGGGACCAAGGGAACCGTTGCCTCAAGCACTGCTCTGGCCATCTTGCTTCAAGAAGGTATCGGAGACACCATTCGCGTCTCACTCACGCCACAGCCCGGCGAGGCGCGCACCCAAGAGGTGGTCATTGCTTCAGAAATTTTGCAATCTTTGGGTTTGCGAATCTTTGTACCCAGTGTCACTGCATGCCCAGGCTGTGGCCGCACCACCAGCAGCACCTTCCAAGAACTGGCCAAACAAATTGACGATTTCTTGCGCGCTCAAATGCCTGTTTGGCGCAGCCGTTATCCCGGTGTCGAGCACTTGAAGTTGGCCGTCATGGGCTGCATCGTCAATGGACCTGGCGAAAGCAAACATGCCGACATCGGCATCAGTTTGCCTGGCACTGGCGAAGCCCCTGCTGCACCGGTGTTCATCGATGGTGAGAAAAAACTCACCTTGCGTGGCGACAACATTGCCAAAGAGTTTCAAACTATGGTCGAGCAATACATCGACAAGCGCTTTGGCGGCAGCTCCAACGCTGTCATTTGAATTTTTATGTCCGACATTCAATCCAAAGAACTTCCTTCCAAAGTGAGCGCGTTTAAAAAACTGACTGCCGTCAAAGGCATGAACGATGTATTGCCCGGAGAGTCCGCCAAATGGGAATGGCTCGAAGGCATTGTGAGAAATTTGATGGCGCGTTATGCCTATCGAAACATTCGAACACCCATCGTCGAACCCACCGCACTCTTTGTTCGCGGCCTTGGCGAAGTGACTGACATTGTTGAGAAGGAAATGTATTCCTTCGAAGATCGCTTAAATGGTGAAGCCCTAACGCTGCGTCCTGAAAGCACGGCAGGTGTTGTGCGCGCAGTGGTTGAGCACAACATGCTTTACGAGGGCGGCAAGCGTTTGTATTACATGGGCCCGATGTTCAGACACGAGCGCCCTCAACGTGGACGCTACCGACAATTCCATCAAATTGGCGCTGAGGTCTTGGGTTTTCAGGGCCCCGAAATTGACGCAGAAGTTATTTTGTTGGCCCATGATTTATGGCAAGCCATTGGCCTCAAAAACGTGCGCCTAGAGCTCAATAGTTTGGGTCAACCACCAGAGCGCTTGGCACATCGCGCGGCCTTGATCACGCACTTTGAAAAACACCAAGCTGTATTAGATGAGGACGCTAAGCGCCGTCTGTACACCAACCCGCTGCGAATTTTGGATACCAAAAATCCCGCCATGAAAGAAGTGGTTGAGTCAGCCCCTCAACTGATGAATTTTTTGGGTGAAGCTTCGCTTGCCCATTTCAATGCTTTGCGTCAAATTCTCGATGCCAATGGTGTTCAGTATTCGTTAAACCCTCGCTTGGTTCGCGGCATGGACTACTACAACCTCACTGTGTTCGAGTTCATCACCGATCAGTTGGGTTCTCAAGGCACCGTGTGTGGCGGCGGTCGTTATGACTACCTGATTGAGCAAGTGGGTGGCAAGCCCGCGCCTGCTGTGGGTTGGGCCCTAGGACTTGAGCGTGTTTTGGCCTTGCTAGAAGAGCAGGGTGTGCAATTGCCCGAAGCCACGCCCCACGCCTATGCCATCGTGCCAGATGCCAACAGTTTGCCCTTGGTTTTGAAACACCTCAGGCAGCTTCGCGCCTTGGGTGTCAATGTTCAAATGCACGCAGGCTCAGGCGAGGGCGTTGGCAGCATGAAAACTCAATTCAAAAAAGCCGACAGCAGTGGCGCGGCTTATGCCCTCATTTTTGGTACAGATGAGCTCGCTCAAAACACCGTTTCAGTCAAGTCTTTGCGCGATGGGGGCGGGGCTCAAAGGACAGAATCTCTTGAAAAGTTGGATGTCTGGGCTCACAGCCTACAATCCACCACTTAAATTAAAGTTGAATATGGCATCACATCTCGATCTAGAAGAACAAGAGCAACTTGATGAACTCAAGCACTTTTGGAAAAAATACGGCAATGCCATCACCTGGCTGTTGATTGTCGTGATGGGCTCTTACGCTGGCTGGAATGGCTATCAATATTGGCAAGGCCAGCAGTCTGGCAAGGCATCGGCACTCTTTGATGAGCTTGAAAAGTCAGTGGTTTCTGGTGACATGGTCAAGCTTGAGCGTGCTTGGACCGATATGAAGGAACGCTTCCCAAGCACCACCTTCGCAGCCCAATCCGCCTTGCTGGCTGCCAAATCTTTTCAAATGACAGACAAACCGGATGCAGCAAAAGCAGCCCTGCAGTGGGCCAGCGAAAGTGCATCCGATCAAGGCAGTGCGCAATTGGCCCGTTTGCGCTTGGCCAACTTACAAGCACAACAAAAAGCCTTTGATGAGGCTTTGAAAACGCTGTCCAAACCTTTCGATCCTGCATTTGCCGGATTGGCCTCTGACGTTCAAGGCGATATTTTTGCGGCTCAAAACAAATCGCAAGAGGCCATCAAGGCTTACAGCGATGCATGGCGTCAGTTGGAAGAAAATGCTGAATACCGTCGTTTGGTTGCAGCCAAGTTAAACGCCTTGGGCCAAGACCCTGAAGCTGCAAAAGGTGCTTCGAAATGAAATTTCAGTCCTTCTCTGTTGGGATGAGGGCGAAAAGCATGACCAGGCTCTCCTTGGCAACGGTTGGTGTTTTGCTAATGGGTTTGGTCGCTTGTTCAAGCACCCCCGATAAACCCAGCCCCACAGCCTTGACTGACTTCAAATCCCAATTGAGCATCAGCAAAGTCTGGTCACTTCAAATTGGCCCTATAAGCCCAAATTCCAATGCACCCTTAAGTCACAACGTCACAGAGGGTCGTTTGGCCTTGGTCACGGGCAGTGGTCTTGTTGTTTTGTTAGATGCCGAAACGGGTGCCGAATCATGGCGTCTTGCCCTGAACACACCTGTTGCCGCAGGCATTGGGGGCGACGGTGAGCGCTTTGCCGTTATTTCTCAAGCCAACGAATTAATTGCGATTTCAAATGCCAAAGTTATTTGGCGGGTTAAGTTGCCAGCATCTGCTTTTACATCGCCTTTGGTTGCCGGCGGACGTGTCTTTGTTCTGACGGCTGATCGAACTGTGATGGCCTTCGATGGGGCTTCTGGTCAAAGCTTGTGGAGTCAACAACGCGCTGGCGACCCCTTGGTTTTGAGGCAAGCCGGTATCCTGACTTCTTTCCAAGACAGGCTGATGGTCGGTCTTTCTGGTCGCTTGGTGGCCATGAATCCTGCCAACGGCGTTGCGATGTCCGAACTTAGCATTGGCGCCTCGCGTGGCACCAACGAAGTCGAGCGTTTGGTTGACTTGGTTGCGGGTGTATCGCGTGTTAACAATGTCATTTGCGCCAGAGCATTTCAAACATCTGTCACCTGCGTCGATGCCCTCAAGGGCAGCAACTTATGGACGCGTGCTGCGCAAGGACATGTCGGCTTAGGTGGTTCCGACTCACTGCTCTTCGGCGCTGAGTCTGACGGTAAATTGGTGGCCTGGCAACGCAGCACAGGTCAGGTCGCTTGGCAATCAGAATCGTTTCGTTTTAGAGGGCTCACTGCGCCACATTGGGCTGCCGGACAATTGCTTGTAGGCGACAGTTTGGGCATGGCCCATTGGATCGATGTCAGCAATGGCCAAACCATTGGCCGTCTTCAAGTCGATGCATCTGGCATTGCAATGACACCTGTGCGTGTTGGTAAAAATTGGGTGATCGTGACTCAGAGTGGCTTGGTGCAAGCCCTCAGAGCCGAATAACACCCAGCTGAAAGATAGATTTGAAACCCGTTCTGGCCTTGGTCGGACGCCCCAATGTGGGGAAGTCCACTTTATTCAATCGACTCACCAAAAGTCGCGATGCCATCGTCGCTGACTTTGCGGGTCTCACGCGCGATCGCCACTATGGGCAAGGACGGCAAGGCCGTTATGAATACATTGTCATCGATACGGGTGGCTTTGAGCCTGATGCCCATGACGGCATCTACAAAGAAATGGCCAAACAAACTCAGCAAGCAGTCGCTGAGGCCGATGTGGTTGTCTTTGTGGTTGATGCCCGTGCAGGCGTTTCTGCGCAAGATCATGACATTGCCAAGTACTTGCGGCGCATTGGCAAGCCTTGCTTGTTGGTTGCCAACAAGGCCGAGGGCATGCGTGAGGGCGTTCAAATCAGCGAGTTTTACGAACTGGGACTAGGCGATGTCATTCCCGTTTCGGCAGCGCATGGTCAAGGCACCCGAAGCTTGGTCGAGCTGGCCCTAGACCCGCTGCTGTTGCCTGAAGAAGATGCTGAAGCTGAACCAGACCCTGGTGTGGTCCGGTTGGCGGTGGCAGGACGCCCCAATGTGGGCAAATCAACCCTCATCAATACTTGGCTGGGTGAAGAGCGCTTGGTTGCCTTTGACATGCCGGGTACCACCCGCGACGCCATCACGGTTCCCTTTGAGCGGGACGGACAAAAGTTCGAACTCATCGACACGGCGGGTTTGCGCCGCAAGGGCAAAGTTTTTGAAGCCATTGAAAAATTCTCGGTGGTTAAAACCTTGCAAGCCATTGAATCGGCCAATGTCGTTTTGTTGTTGTTGGATGCCACTCAGGGCGTCACAGAGCAAGACGCCCACATTGCTGGCTTTATTTTGGACAGTGGCCGTGCTGTGGTGTTGGCCGTCAACAAGTGGGATGCCGTTGATTCGTACCAACGCGAATTGGTGAACCGATCGATAGAAAGTCGACTGCCATTTTTGAAGTTTGCCAACTTGCACACCATTTCAGCTAAAAAACGCCAAGGACTGGGACCTGTTTGGAAATCCATCACGCAGGCCCACAAATCGGCCATGGTCAAAATGACCACCCCCGTTTTAACGCGCTTGTTGCTTGAGTCGGTTCAGTTTCAAAGTCCGCAACGCGGCGGCATGTTCCGTCCTAAATTGCGTTATGCCCACCAAGGCGGTATGAACCCTCCGGTCATTGTGATTCATGGCAATTCTTTAGAACACGTCACAGAAACCTACAAACGTTATTTGGAAGGTCGCTTCCGCAAAGCCTTTGATTTGTCGGGTACGCCGCTGCGCATTGAAATGAAAACGTCTCAAAACCCCTTTGCTGATAAAGATGCGGGGTAATTTGTAAGGTTTTTAAAAGGGGCTTGCACAAAATGCCTCTTTTGATGTGTTAAGGTGAAACCCTTAAATTAATTCAAAACACGGAGAATATCGTGAACAACAAAGGGCAACTTTTGCAAGATCCCTTCCTCAACGCATTGCGTCGTGAGCATGTGCCAGTGTCCATTTACTTGGTCAACGGCATCAAACTCCAAGGCCAAATTGAGTCATTCGACCAATACGTGGTTCTGCTTCGTAACACGGTCACTCAAATGGTTTACAAACACGCCATTTCCACCATTGTCCCCGGCCGAGCAGTCAACCTTTCAGGTTCAGACGAAGCCGTCGACGAGCCCACGGCTTAACCCGCTGTTTTGAACAGCGATTCGGTTGACACAACGCCCGCCTTGTTGGTGGGTGTTGATTTTGGCTTGCCACATTTTGACGCAGAGTTAGATGAGCTCAGTCAATTGGCCTTAACGGCGGGCCTCAAGCCTGTGGCCAAAATGACTTGCAAACGCAAGGCTCCCGACGCGGCCCTTTTTGTGGGTTCTGGCAAAGCCGATGAAATTAAATTCATGGCAGAACAAATGGGCGCCAAAGAGGTTCTGTTTGATCAGTCTTTAAGCCCCGCTCAGCAGCGAAATCTTGAACGCCATTTGGGCCTGCCCGTCAACGATCGCACGTTGCTCATTCTTGAAATTTTCGGACAACGAGCGCGCAGTCATGATGGCAAATTGCAAGTTGAGTTGGCGCGCCTCCAATACCTGAGTACCCGTTTGGTTCGCCGGTGGTCACACCTTGAACGTCAGCGAGGTGGCATTGGCACCCGAGGCGGTCCTGGAGAAACTCAAATTGAACTTGACCGACGCATGATCAATGACGCCATCAAGCGCACCAAGGATCGCTTGTCTAAAGTTAAAAAGCAACGTTCTACCCAAAGAAGACAGCGCGATCGCCGCAACTCTTTCAATGTTTCCTTGGTGGGTTACACCAATGCCGGCAAATCTACGTTGTTCAATACCTTGGTCAAAGCGCGTGCCTATGCAGCCGATCAGTTGTTTGCCACCTTAGACACCACCACGCGTCAACTGTATTTGGGGGAGGCTGGCCGCAGCGCTTCAGTTTCCGATACGGTTGGATTTATTCGAGATTTGCCGCATGGCTTGATTGATGCCTTTCAGGCCACCTTGCAAGAGGCTGCC
>CALCBL010000499.1 GCA_937897495.1 uncultured Burkholderiales bacterium | reverse complement strand
CCGAGCCCGCCTTGAACAAGCAAGCGGTGCGCAACATGCGTTTGTTCATTGCGGGATCTGCCCCCTTGCTCATTGAAACCTTCACGGAATGGCAACAACGCACTGGGCACACTATTTTGGAGCGCTATGGCATGAGTGAAACTGTCATGCTCACCTCTAACCCCTATGCGACTGACAAGCGCCATGGCGGCCAAAGCGAACGCCGCGGCGGCACCGTGGGCTTTCCTTTGCCAGGTGTCAAACTGCGCGTTCAGGGCGACGATGGCAAAAACTTGCCAGTGAATCAGATTGGCAACATCCAGGTCAAAGGCCCGAATGTTTTCCAAGCTTACTGGCGCATGCCCGAGAAAACAAAAGAAGAATTTACGGCAGACGGTTTTTTCAAAACTGGTGATGTGGGCAAGTACGATGAACGTGGCTACGTGGTCATTGTGGGCCGCAGCAAAGACTTGATTATCAGTGGTGGGTACAACGTCTACCCAGCTGAGATTGAAGGCTACATCAACGACATGCCGGGCGTGGCCGAAAGTGCCTTGGTGGGTGTGCCGCATCCAGATTTTGGTGAAGTGGGTGTGGCCATTGTGATTGCTAAGCCTGGCGTTCAATTGAATGCGGAGCACATCATTGCAACTTTGAAATCGGAACTGGCCAATTTCAAGATACCCAAAAAATGTTTCGTGGTGCAGGAGCTCCCACGAAACACCATGGGCAAGGTTCAGAAAAATTTATTGCGCGATCAGCACAAACATTTGTTCTTAGCGTAGAACCAAAACGGGCACGAGGCAGTGGGTCAGCACTTGTTGTGTTTCGCTGTCTAAGAGCAAGCGCTCCCAACGCATGGTGCCTTTGTCAAACTGCGTTGATACCTTTGTTGAACATATAAGCAGCAAGAAATACCAAGAAGAAAGAAAACACCCGCTTCAGTTTCTTCACAGGAAGTCTGTGCGCTGCGCGCGCGCCAAAGGGCGCTGTGACCACGCTGAAACAGGCAATGACCACCATGCCAGGCAACCAGATATAACCAATAGCGCCTGGCGGCAAGTTGTCTAAGGTCAGTCCGCTAATGACAAAGCCAGTGACATTGGCAAGCGCAATGGGAAAGCCTAAGGCAGCGCTGGTGCCAATGGCGTTGTGAATGGCCACGTTGCACCATGCCATTAAGGGCACGCTGACAAAGGCGCCGCCAGCACCCACCAAACCAGACAGCATGCCAATGAGGCCGCCCATGCCTAACTGACCCACAAAACCCGGCATTTGCCGCGAAGGCTTTGGTTTCTTGTCCATGAACATTTGAAACGCAGAGTAAGACACAAACACGCCAAATAAGATGGCCAGGGTGGCGCCCTTAACGGCTACAAAAATCCAGAGGCTGGCCAAGGCACTGCCAAGCACAATGCCAGGTGCCAAACCTTTGACCAAGTCCCAACGCACAGCACCCAGTTTGTGGTGAGTACGCACACTTGAAATAGACGTGAACAAAATGGTCGACATGGAAGTGACGATGGCCATTTTGATCGACAAGTCTTCTGCAACACCCATGTTGCCCAATATAAAACTCAACACGGGAACCATCAGCAAGCCACCGCCTAAGCCCAACAAGCCCGCCATGAAACCAACCACTGTGCCTGTGATGCCCAGTTCTAAAAAGATTTGAAGTTCCATGGGCTTTAAGCCAAGCCGAGCTTTTGTGCCATGCCAATGCGTTGCAATTTACCGGTTGCACCTTTGGGAATTTCGTCTAAGAGTAAAACTTTGCGAGGCACTTTGAAATCGGCCAAGCGGGTTGCGGTGTATTCGCGGAGTTCTTTTTCAGTGGCCGTCATGCCTTCGCGCAAGACCACGGCGGCGCCAACTTCCTCGCCTAATTTGTCATGCGGAATGCCAAAGCAAACCACTTGGGCCACAGCAGGATGGTCCATCAAAATTTCATCGACTTCACGGGGGCTGATTTTTTCGCCACCGCGGTTGATGATTTCTTTGAGTCTGCCAGTAATGCTGACATAGCCTTGTTCATCCATCACACCTTGGTCACCCGTTCTGAACCATCCGTGGGTGAAAGCTTCTGCATTGGCTTTGTCGTTGTTCTCATAACCTGGCGTGACGTTGTTGCCGCGAATCACAATTTCGCCAGTGCTGCCTGATGGCAATAACTCGCCTTCAGCACTCATGATGGCAATCTCGGGGCCTGCTGCCAAGCCCACGGTGCCAGGCTTTCTTTGGCCAGGTGGTAGCGGGTTGCAAGCCATTTGGTGGGCTGCTTCGGTCATGCCATAGGCTTCAATGACGGGTGCTTTGAAGGTGGCTTCGAGCTCTGCCAAAACCTGGGGTGGCAAGGAAGACGAAGACGAACGAATGAAACGAAGTGGCACCCTGGTAATGACTTCTTTGTTGTTGTTTGACCGGGACAAAATGGCTTGGTGCATAGTGGGCACAGCGGTATACCAAGTGGGTTTGACTTCGTCCATTTGGCTGAAGAACTTCAAGGCATTGAAGCCACTGGTGCAATAGACTTCGCCGCCCTGCGACAGCGGCGCCAAGATGCCAGCAATCAGCCCGTGAATGTGAAACAGTGGCATGACATTCAAGCCGCGATCAGCGCTGCTAAAGCGTGTGCTGTGTGCAATGTTTTGAGCAGAAGCACTGACGTTGCGATGCGTTAGCGGCACAATTTTGGGACGCGATGTGGTGCCCGATGTGTGCAGCACCAAGGCCACATCGTCAGGCTGTGCATCACCAGGATGCTGTGCCGCTTTGGATGCAAGGCCGTTCATGTTCAGTGTGAATGAGCCAGCACCCAATGTGGGAGTGGGTTCGAGTTCAATGAGTGCAATGCCCATTTTGGCAGCTACAGCAACAGCGGGGCTGCTAGAGCCCTTTTCAACCACCAAGGCTTTGGCATTCAAGTCGTTCAGATAAAACTCAAACTCATCCGCACGGTAGCTGGGGTTTAAGGGCGCTGATGTACAGCAGCAGGCCACCGTGACAAAACTGGCGGCCATTTCTGCGCTGTTGGGCAAAACCAAAGCCACGCGATCGTTGCGACCGATGCCAACTTGGTTAAATGCTGACTGAACATACTGGCTCAGTTGACGCAAAGCTGAATACGTTAAGGGCGCACTGTTGGCAGCACTCAGACAAGTAGATGGGCCATTTCCGGCCGCCAAAAGTTCTATTAGGGTTTTCATTAGTTAGTGGGGAAAAAGTTGAATTTACAGGATTTCAATCTCGACAAACTACGAATCATTCTATTACGATACTTTTGAGTTTACTTAATTACCAAGGAGTTTATTGTGAAAGATCGCCTAGTCATGTCCCTTCAAACTGTTGCCTTGCTGGTGTGCGGTTCATTGTGTTTGAACGCTAACGCCCAAGCCACTTGGGAGCCCACCAAAAGCGTTGAGTTCATCGTGCCAGCAGGCACGGGTGGTGGTGCTGATCAAATGGCGCGTTTTCTTCAAGGAGTCATTAGCAAGCACAAGC
>CALCBL010000498.1 GCA_937897495.1 uncultured Burkholderiales bacterium | reverse complement strand
GCCACTTGGTATCCATGCACGCATTATCCCGCAGTTGCCTCTTCAGAGCTGGCCTCGGAGTTTTGCTGCAAAGCCCACATTTGAGCGTATCGGCCATTGAGTTGCAGCAGGTGGGCATGGTTGCCCCGTTCAATGATGTGCCCGGCTTCCATGACCAATATTTCATGGGCGTCCACCACGGTGGACAAGCGGTGGGCAATGACCAAAGTGGTTTTATTTTGGGCCGCGCTGGCCAACTCGGCTTGAATGGCACGCTCATTGGCCGAGTCGAGTGCCGATGTGGCCTCATCGAAAACCAAGATGGGCGGATTTTTGAGCAGTGTTCGCGCAATCGCCACGCGCTGCTTTTCACCGCCAGAGAGCTTCAAGCCGCGCTCACCCACCGAGGTGGCATAGCCCTTGGGTGTAGAGGCGATGAAATCGTGAATGCGTGCCGCTTTGGCTGCTGTTTCAATTTCTTCTTGCGTTGAGCCTGTGCGCCCATAGCCAATGTTGTAAGCCACGGTGTCGTTGAACAGCACGGTGTCTTGCGGCACGATGCCCAAGGCTTTGCGCACACTGTGCTGGGTCACTTGCCGAATGTCTTGCCCGTTGATGGTGATGCGGCCTTGCTGCACGTCGTAGAAGCGAAACATCAAACGCGCAAGCGTCGACTTGCCAGAACCTGATGGACCCACCACAGCCACTGTTTTGCCCGAAGGAATTTCAAAACTGATATTGTGCAAAATGGGCCTGTCTGGCTCATAAGCAAACGACACCGATTCAAACTTCAAAAGTGCACCGTGTTCGCAATTTAAATCGGCGGCGTTGGGCACATCGGCCACTTCGCGCTCTCGGTCCATCAGCACAAACATTTTGTCCAAGTCAGTCAGGCTTTGTTTGATTTCGCGGTAGAGCACGCCTAAAAAATTCAGCGGGATGTAAAGTTGAATCATGAAGGCATTGATCATGACCAAATCGCCCAAGGTCATGCGCCCGTCCACCACGCCTTGTGTGGCGCGCCACAGAATGGCTACCAATGCTGCTGCAATGATCAATTGTTGCCCAGTGTTGAGCAAGGACAGAGAGGTTTGCGATTTCAACCTTGCTTTGCGCAGTCGTTCCAAACTTTCGTCATACCGATTGGCCTCATAAGCTTCATTGCCAAAGTACTTCACAGTTTCATAGTTCAGCAATGAATCGATGGCTTTGGTGTGCGCTGCCGAATCAAACTCGTTGGCTTGTTTTCTAAAATGCGTGCGCCACTCCGTAATGCGCACCGTGAAGAAAATATAAAAACTCAATGCAGCCAGTGTGATCCAAGCAAACCAAGCGTCAAACTTAACAGCCAAAATGGTGAGCACCAGCGTCACCTCAATCAAGGTGGGCACAATGCTGTAAAGCGAATAAGAAATCAGCGATTCAATGCCGCGCACACCGCGTTCAATGTCGCGTGTCATGCCGCCCGTTTGGCGGGCCAAATGGAAACGCAAACTCAGGGCGTGCAAATGCTGAAAGGTTTCAAGCGCAATGGTGCGCGCTGCGCCTTGCGTGGCTTTGGCAAAGACCAGTTCGCGCAGTTCGGTAAACGCTGAGGTCATGAGCCGAAGCGCACCATAGCCGACCAACAAAGCCACCGGTACCACCAAGATTTGAACCGGGTCATTGGGCTTGAAGCTCATGGCGTCGACCAAGTCTTTGAGCAACAAGGGCACACTGACATTGGCCAATTTGGCGCCCACCATGAACAGCAATGCTGCGGCCACCCGCCATTTGTAAGTGAGCAAATAGGGCAGCAGTCTTTTCAGGGTTCTGCTGTCTGAATCTGGGGGGGTGTTGGCAGCTAGGGTGGCTGCGGGCGGAGAACTTTCACCGTGGTGGCGCATGGGACACAATCTAAATCAAAATCAAGCCGCCATTGTGCACTTGTCTGAGAGGGCGCCTCAAACTCTGTGTTCAAGAAGTGAGATAAGCAGCCGTGCCAGTTGACAGCAATTTGCCATCGGCACTGCAAAATTCCATTCTGGCATTGCCTACGCGAGCGCCTACCCGCATAGCCTCGGCATGAACGATGAATTTTTCGCCGATGCCAGGGCGCAGAAAATCAATGCGCAAATCGATGGTGCTGTGGCGCGTAAAACGTTCCAATCGTTTGGCAATGGGTTCGTCCATGTGTTTGGCCCCCATTGCGGCCATGACTGCCAAACTGCCCATGGCGTCAAGGACAGCACTGATGACACCCCCGTGAATGCGGTGATAGGCATAGTGCCCCACCAACTCTGGCTTCATAGCAAGGCTGGCCACAATGCCCGTGGCCTTGATGCTGTCAACCTTCAAGCCCATCCATTGATTGAAGAGAATTTTCTCTTCGTAAATGTCGTGCAAGGCTGCGATGAACTCTGGCTCAAATTCAACATCGGTGGGAAGGTCTGAGCGCGAGGAAGTCATGAAGGGTCTAAGTTGGCAGAAGAACTTAGATTTTAGAGAAGTCTGGCTTGCGTTTTTCCATGAAGGCACCAAAAGCCTCACGTGCAGCGGGCTCTGACAGCATGCGCCTTAAACTTTGTCCTTCTTCCCCCATGCGCTCTATCAAGGCTTTAGATTGTCCACCCTTCATGAGACGCTTGGTTTCAATCAAAGCAGACAGAGGCTTGGCTGCCAATTTCTTGGCCTGAGCCTGAGCATGGCCATTGACTTCAGTAGGCGGCACCACGCGATTGACCAAACCAATTTCCAAAGCGGCCTCAGCAAAGAAGGCCTCACCCAAGAGCAAAGCCTCTGCGGCGCGGTGATACCCAAACATTTGCGGCGCCAGCATGCTAGATGCAAATTCAGGGCACAAGCCTAAATTGACAAAGGGCATGGAAAAAGCAGCGTTGTCTCCGGCGTAGACCAAATCGCAGTGAAACAACAAGGTGGTTCCAATGCCGACAGCGGGGCCTGCCACGGCGGCAATGACAGGTTTTTCAAACATGGTTAAGGCACGCATGAAATGAAAAACAGGCGAGTCAACGGTGGAAGGCGGCTTGTTTAGAAAATCGCCAATGTCATTGCCCGCACTGAAAATACTTTCGTGACCTTGAATGACCAAAACCCGTATGGCGGCGTCGGCTTGCGCTTGGTCAACGGCTTGCGCCATGGTGGCATACATGTCACCCGTGATGGAATTCTTTTTGTCTAAGCGATTGAAGGTGAGGGTCATCACCCCTGCATCGATGTGGGTCAAGATATCGGACATGGCAAAGTTTCTTTCTACAAATTAAGGAACACGCACCCAAGTCTGAGTACGGCCAATAGGGCCAAATGAACCGCGCACCTCTAACTTGGCGCCGTTTTCAATGGGCGTTAAGCGCAAGGCATAGGTTCTGCCATTTTCAGGATCCAGAATTTCGCCATCTTCCCAGACGTTTTTGCCACTGGCTTTTTTGGCGCCGCGAATGATTTCTAAACCGACCACAGGTTGGTTTTTGCGATCATCGCTGCACTTGTCGCACTTTGCGGCAGGGTCGGCATCTTTGCGAAGTATTTTTTCTACGCGACCCTTCATCACACCTTGCTGCTCAAAAATAATCACCACGCTTTTGAGTTCGCCTGTTTTCTCATCCGAGGTCTGCCACTGGCCCACAGGCGAATTGGCCATGGCCATGCCCGTCAGCAATGATGAAGCCATGAGCACACTGTTTTTCAAAAAGCGAGTTGTGAAGTTGTTGGTCGTCATAAATCAATCCTGGTCAATTCAAATTCAATCGAGGGCGGTTCAGGCCAAGGCCAAATCGGTGTCCATTAAAACATCGGCACCCGAACGTGCTGTGTTCATCAAGCTCAAGGTTTCGGGCAACAAGCGTGCAAAGTAAAAACGCGCGGTTTGCAATTTGGCCTTGTAGAACGGGTCGGGACGCTGAGCATCTTCCTCAGCGGCTGCAATTTTAGCCAAGGCCACTTGCGCCATGCGAGCCCAGAAGTAAGCAAACACCAAATGACCCGCCACGCGCAAATAATCAACCGACGCCGCGCCCACTTCATCGGCATTGCCCATGGCCTTCATGCCAATTTCGGTGGTGAATTGCGTCATCTTTTGACCTAAATCTGCCAGCGGTTTGATGAACTCGGCCATGGCTTCATTGCCCATTTCTTGCGCCACCAACTTGCCAATCAACTTGCCAAACTTTTGCAAACTGGCGCCTTGATTGCCCAGCACTTTGCGGCCCAGCAAATCAAGCGACTGAATGCCATTGGTGCCTTCGTAGATCATGTTGATGCGGGCATCGCGCACGTATTGCTCCATGCCCCACTCTTTGATGTAACCATGGCCACCAAAGACTTGTTGGCACATGGTGGTGGCCTGAAAACCGTTGTCAGTGAGGAAGGCTTTCACGATAGGCGTCAGCAGCGCCAGAATTTCTGCGGAATCGGCGCGAACCTTTTCGTCGTGGTGGTTCAATTCTTTGTCGATGAGCAAGGCACCATAACAAGCCAAGGCACGACCACCTTCGGCATAGGCCTTGGCAGTGAGCAGCATGCGCCTCACGTCGGGGTGAACCAAAATAGGATCGGCTGGCTTGGAGGGCGCTTTCACGCCCGACAGGCTGCGCATTTGAATGCGGTCTTTGGCATAGGCCAAGGCGTTTTGATAGGCCACTTCGGTCAAGCCCAAAGACTGATTGCCCACACCCAGACGCGCACCGTTCATCATGACAAACATGGCGGCCAAACCTTTGTTGGGTTGCCCCACCATGACGCCTGTTGCACCGTCTAGCACCATCTGGCATGTGGCATTGCCATGAATGCCCATCTTGTGCTCCAAACCGCCGCAATAAATGCCATTGCGCTCACCCATGGCGCCATCGGCCTTCACGTTGAATTTGGGGACGACAAACAAGCTAATGCCTTTGCTGCCTAAAGGCGCATCGGGCAAGCGAGCCAACACCAAGTGAACAATGTTGGCTGCCAAGTCGTGCTCGCCCGCACTGATGAAAATCTTTTGACCTGTGAGACGGTAAGTGCCATCGGCTTGCGGCTCGGCCTTGGTGCGCAGCATGCCCAAATATGTGCCGCAGTGGGGTT
>CALCBL010000497.1 GCA_937897495.1 uncultured Burkholderiales bacterium | reverse complement strand
CACTTTGCGCACAGCTTCTGCCAATTTGTCACGCACGGGGGCTGGCAAACCTTTAGGGGCCACAATGCCGCGCCATGCGGCCATGGTCCAATCGCTGCCAATGGCTGCCTTCAAAGTGGGCACATTGGGGTACAAGGCAGAGGGCTTGTCATTCATGATGGCCAAGCTTTTAACTTTGCCAGCATCAATCAATGAACGCGCTTCAGGCAAGGAAACAGGGGCGACTTCAATGCCACCTGCCATCATGTCTTGCAAGCCAGGTGCGGCGCCATTGCTGGGGACCCAAGGCAATGCTGCAGGGTCAATCTTTTGATCGCGCAAGAGGCCTGCAATGGCCAAGTGCCAAATGCCGCCCTGTCCTGTGCCAGAAGCCTTGAATTTGCCTGGATTGGCTTTGATGGCAGCCAACAATTCGTTGACCGTTTTGTAAGGCGAGTCGGCGCGTACTTGTACACCCGCTGGGTCTGCATTGACCAGCCCAATGGGTGTGTAAGAAGCGCTGGTGAGATCAGTTAATCCTTGCCAATGCATCATGCCAATTTCTACGGTGGCCAAGCCAATGGTGTAGCCATCTGGTTGAGCAGAAGCGATGGCTGCATGGCCCACCACACCGCTGCCGCCTGTTCGGTTAACCACATTGACGGGTTGGCCTAAGTCTTTTTCAAGCAGGCTACCAATGATTCGCGCCGTTGCATCGGTACCGCCACCAGCGCCCCAAGGCACGACGAGGGTGATAGGGCGTACGGGATAGTTTTGAGCTGCGGCGGGCAGGGCGCTCAAGACACCCAACATGCCTAAAAGAGCAGTAGCCAACAACCGACGACGTGGTAATACAAACATAACTCACTCCTAAACTAAGGTTGGAACAAAAAATTGGAGAACCGACACAAGTTACGCCCTTTTCCTATTTAAGGCATTAGGGTGAACCCAAAGATTTGCTCCAAATTGGCGATCAGGTGAGGCCTGCGTGCCTTAAAGTACCTTCATCATTGAATTGCTGAGTATTCATGCCATGCGAACCAAATTGCCAGGGCGCGCTGAAGTGATCTCTCCTTGGCGTTGCACCTGCTGACCCGCCACCCACGTGGCCACATAGCCCTCTGCCTTTTGTAAAAAGCGTTTGCCACCTGCGGGCAAGTCGCGAACCAATTGAGGCAGGCCCACACTGAGTTTTTGCGGATCAATGGCATTGATGTCGGCACGCATACCGACTGCCAACACACCGCGGTCTTTGAGGCCTAAATAATTGGCATTGCGACGCGTCAACATTTCGATCACGGTTTCAAGTGGCAGAGTATCTTTGTTGCGGCCTTGCACCCAATGCGTGAGCATGAAGGTGGTGAAACTGGCATCGCACACGGTGCCAACGTGTGCACCGGCATCACTCAAGCCACTCAAAGCACGGGGGTGGTCTAGCATTTTGCGAACGGTATCGAGGTTGCCTTCGTTGTAATTGAAGATGGGA
>CALCBL010000496.1 GCA_937897495.1 uncultured Burkholderiales bacterium | reverse complement strand
AAGCTGCTGATTCAAGCAACTACGGTGTATTTGCCAATTCAATTTTTTCCACCAACCCCATGGTGCCGCAATTGGCTTCTAAGTCAGCCGATGCGCTGAAGGATTTGGTGCCTGTGGCTGCTGTGGCCGACATGATTCTGGTGTTAGCCGTTTCATCGCAACTTGGCGTGAACAATTTGGATCAATTTTTAGCGAAAGCCAAAGCGCCTGGGCAGCAACTTCGCATTGGACTGGCTGGCGTCGGCTCGCCACATCATTTGGCCGCGCTTTTGTTGGAAAGGTCTGCAGGCTTAGATGCAACCATGGTGCCCTACAAAGGCGGCGCTCCCATGATCATTGATGCGGCTGGAGGTCACCTGGATGCAGTTTTCACAACCATTCCAGTGGGTGGGCCCATGGTGGCAGCTGGCAAGTTGAAGTGGATTGCCATTGCACAGCCCACAACTGTGAAAAGTTTGCCAGGCATTCCATCGCTGGTGGATGTCTTCAAGGGTGCTTCCATTCCATCTTGGATCGGCGTTTGGGCGCCATCCAATACACCTCCAGATGTTCTTAACGCCATGAATGCCTCTATCAATGCCACGGTCAACAGTGCCGCCATTGCCAATAAATTGATTGGGAATGGCCTGGAACCCTTGAAATTATCGCGCGCTGAAACGGTAGCACGCATGAACGAAGAGGTGAAGTTCATGAAAGACTTCTTGTCAAAAGTTAAGCTAGATTTCCAAGCCTAAGATGATCATCGACTGCCACGGCCATTTCACGACCACGCCGCCGCAAGTGGCCGAATTTCGCCTTCAGCAAATTGCCGAATACAACCGAACTGGGCTCACGCCAAACTTGGTACCACCGGCTGTCAGTGACGATGAAATTCGAGCGGGCATTTCTGCCAACCAGCTTCGAAAGATGCAAGAGCGAGGTGTCGACTTAACCATCTTCTCGCCACGTGCGGTGGGCATGGACCATCACTATGGCAACGAAGACACCAATGTGCAATGGGCACGCTACAACAACGACTTGGTGCATCGGGTCTGTCAGCTTTACCCCGATCATTTCATTGGCGTTTGCCAACTGCCTCAAGCTTCTGGTGTTGCACCTGGACCACGCGTTTTTGAAGAGTTAGAGCGCTGCATCCTTGAGCTTGGCTTCATTGGTGCCAATTTGAATCCTGACCCCAGTGGCGGACGCTGGACTGACCCACCGCTCTCAGATCGAAAGTGGTGGTATCCGCTTTACGAAAAATTGGTTGAACTCGATGTGCCTGCCATGATTCATGTCAGTGGCTCATGCAATCCGCATTTTGATCCTGTGGCCACCCATTACATCAATGGCGACACAACGGCATTTGTTCAATTCATGACCTCTGATATTTTCAAAGACTTTCCAACTTTGAAGTTCATCATTCCGCATGGTGGCGGCGCAGTGCCCTATCACTGGGGTCGATACAGGGGCATTGCGCAAGACCGCGGTTTAGAACCGCTAGAGCAAAAGGTATTGGGCAATGTCTTCTTTGACACTTGTGTTTACCATCAGGCCGGCATTGATTTGTTACTGCGCGTATTGCCCGCTGAAAATATTTTGTTTGCGTCTGAAACAGTGGGTGCCGTTCAAGGCATTGACCCGCTTACTTCTCAGTATTTTGATGACACGAGAAAATACATTGACGCTTCACCAGAAGCGACAACGGTCAAAAAACAAATGATTTACGAAACCAATGCTTTGGGTGTTTACTCGCGATTGCGAGTGCATCCCAAATGTGTAAGCCATACTTAAACCCTCTGTCTGTAACCCCGTCTTTTACTAAGAAAAAAATGAAACAACTACAACACCTTGGTTTGCGCATTGATCTAGATTTCAAGCGAGTTGATTCAGCGCTGGTAGAACAAGCTAGGACTATTCCGGTGGCCGTGGTGGGCGATGTGGCCAATCGTTTACAGGCCTTTACTGCAGACTTTCATCAATATGGGCGACTCAAGCGATTTGCAGGGCCGGCTTTAACAGTGCGTGTTCGCCCTGGCGACAATTTGCTGCTGCACCAAGCCCTTGACAAAGCGCAGCCAGGTGACGTGGTGGTGGTGGATGCCGGTGGCGCCATGAACACCGCCATCATTGGCGCCATGATGTCCAGTTATGCCAAGACGCGCGGCATAGAAGCCATCATCATCGATGGTGCCATTCGCGATGTGGAGGAATTGGCCAAAGTTGATTTTCCAGTGGTGGCTCGTGGTGCCACGCCTAACGGGCCATTTAAAAGTGGCCCAGGTGAAATTGGCTACCCAATTGCTTGCGGCGGATTGTCTATTGCGCCAGGTGATTTGCTCATCGGTGACCCCGATGGCGTTTTGGTGGTGCCCATCAGCGAGGTGGCTGAAATTTTGAAGCTGGCCAAAGCCAAACATGCTTTAGAGCAACAATGGGAAAAAGAAATTATGGCGGGCACCTGGGACCGCAAGTGGGTTGAAGAAGCCATTGAGAAGCTGGCTTGAACACTTTGCCAGGGGCCGTGAACTTTGCCTTCACTGAATGACACGCCTTGGCGTGTCATTCTCCATTTTCTTTATTCAGCTTTGATGTTGTTGTCTGCAATTAATTTTGCATATTTGGTTTTCTCGTCCGCCAAGAATGTTTTGAATTCATCTTGTGTGGTGGCCATGGCTTCTACGCC
>CALCBL010000495.1 GCA_937897495.1 uncultured Burkholderiales bacterium | reverse complement strand
CAGGTAAACTTTTCACGCGCCAGCGGGTGAAAAGTTTACCTGGCCACAACGCTTACAAGCCTTGCGTGGCATCTGGGGTGTTTTGGTTTTGGTGGTGCTGGTCTTGGGTGGCATTTATGGTGGCTTCTTCACAGCCACCGAGGGCGCCGGAATGGGCGCAACAGGTGCTTTTCTTTTTGCGCTGGCCCGCGGAGCCCTGAGTTGGAAAGTGCTCATGGAAGTTCTGGTCGAATCAGCACGAACCACCGGCATGTTATTTACCTTGCTCATTGCCGCCACGATTTTTGCCAACTTCGTCAACTACACCAGCTTGCCATTTGAGCTGAAGGAATGGATCACCCATTTAGGCCTTTCCCCCATCATGGTTGTCGCAGCCATGATGGTGATCTATGTGCTTTTGGGCACCGTGATGGAAGAGCTGACCATGGTCTTGCTGACCATCCCCCTGTTTTTTCCCATCGTCGTTCAATTGGGTTTTGACCCCGTTTGGTTTGGCGTCCTCATTGTGATGGTGATTCAAATTGGACTCATTTCCCCACCCGTCGGCATGAATCTTTTTGTGCTGAACGCCTTGTTGCCCCACGTCGGCCTTGGCGCTATATTTCGTGGCGTGTGGCCTATGGTGCTGGTGCTGATCATCACGCTGGGCATTTTGCTAGCCTTCCCAGGCATCAGCCTGTGGTTACCTTCGATGATGGATTGAACATGTTAGACCCTCAAGCCCAAGCCCTGATGCAGCTCATGATTGATAAGGGTGTGCCTCCCGTGAACACCCAATCACCCTCCGAAGCACGTGCGGCCTATCGATCTCGCCGCGCATTCACGCAGCCCGATGCACCAGAAGTTTTCAAAGTAGAAGACAAAGTGTTCTCAGCCAACGGCGTGAATGTGCCTGTCAGGGTATATCACCCTCATGCCGCACAAACTCAAAAGGTCTTACCTGGCTTGGTCTACGTTCATGGAGGCGGCTGGACCATTGGCGACCTAGACACGCACGACGTGCTGTGCAGAAGTCTTTGCCTACAAGCCGAGGTGGTGGTGGTTTCAGTGGATTACCGCATGGGGCCAGAACACAAATTTCCAGCTGCTTACGAAGATACCGTGGCGGCTTTCAATTGGACTGTTTCGCAAGCTACAAGTTTAGGCATTGATCCCCATCGCATTGCCGTGGGTGGTGACAGTGCTGGCGGCAATTTGTCGGCCGCAGCCTGCATTGGACTGCGCGATCAAAAAGGCCTGGCAGTCCAACCCGCTTATCAGCTGCTTATTTATCCTGCCACCATCATGTGGCAAGACACAGCGTCCTATCACGCCAATGGCAAAGGCTACATGCTCACCAAAGAGTCCATTGCCTACTACACCGAAAATTATTTGCGCAACCGCGAAGATGCCAAAGATTGGCGCGCCTCGCCTCAGCTGGCCGAAAGTCATGCAGGTCTTCCGCCCGCTTTTGTCATGACTGCGGGCTTCGATCCTTT
Source organism: uncultured Burkholderiales bacterium (assembly GCA_937897495.1). Classification (GTDB taxonomy): domain Bacteria; phylum Pseudomonadota; class Gammaproteobacteria; order Burkholderiales; family Burkholderiaceae_C; genus Limnohabitans_A. Next base: position 8,135 of record CALCBL010000495.1, on the reverse strand, counting down.
GCGCGATGAAGGTTTGATGTATGCCGACGCATTGACCAAAGCCGGCGTCTCTTCGCAATACATTTGTTTTGAACGGCAAATTCATGGCTTCATTACCATGGGGCGCGTGATGCAAGAGGCCAATACAGCGGTCAGTTTGTGTGCATCTGCATTGAAGGCTAACTTGCACCGGTAAAAGCAGTGCGCTAACTTAAGCGGTGATAAAGCGCCTTCATGAAGCGCAGTGTCAGGGCAAGTTGCGGGTGTGAACCACACGCTGAGGGTATGGAATTTCAATGCCCTTTGCCTGCAGCAGCTGCAATATTTGAATGTTAATTTCTGACTTCAAGGTTAACAAACCAGCCTGTTGTTCATCGACCCAATAATGGGCGCCGAACTCTAAGCCATCAGCGCCAAAATTGGTGAGCGTGACAAATGGCAAAGGATCTTTCAAGACTTTGTTTTGCGCCTCGCAGGCCTGCAGCAGAAGTTGCATCACCTCATCGACATCCGTGCCGTAAGCCACAGTGACTTGGGTGGACTGCAAGATGCGTGAATCGGCTAAAGACAAATTTTCAACGCGGCTGTTAATTAGCATTTCGTTGGGCACGATGGATTCACGCCCAGTCAGTGAGCGAATGACGGTGTAACGTGCTTTGATATCAGAGATGCGTCCTTCAAAGCCATCCACTTTGACACTGTCGCCAATGCGCATGCTGCGCTCGGCCAAGATCACGAACCCACTGACGTAATTGGCGGCCAACTTTTGCAAACCAAAACCGATACCAACGCCTACCGCGCCGCCTAATACAGAAAGCGCCGTGAGGTCAATGCCGACCGCCGACAAGGACAACATCAAGCCCACAAACAACAGCAAAGAAGTGATGGCATTGCTCACAGCTTTGCGCAGAGACAGTTCATTGCCAGAAGATGATTTGAGCAATTTGGCTTCGATGGCCGATGACACCCAGAGGGTAAGCAACATGACCAAGACAGCAGTCAAGCCCCCTTCAATGAGGGTTCTGACAGACAGGTGTGAAGCACCTATCTTCCACTTTATTTGATCTAACTCTTCGAGTACCAATGGCAACAAACCAGTCAACCAAAGCACAACAGCAGCCCATGCCAACCATGAAAGACTTCTTTCAAGGGGCCGCACCCATTCTGCAGATTTGAAGGTCACTTGAAGAACCTTCACACCCAATCGGATGATCGCCAAAGAAAAACAGACAGGTACCAGGAAATCAAAAATCCAGAGGGCTTGTGATTTCGCCAAAACTGCCCGCGTGATGAAAACCAAGACTAACAAAAGCGTCGGAAACAGCACACCATCAAACAGTCGCCGGCCCAACAGAACTGACAAATCCCACTGCGGTGTTGCACGGCGAACACCCCATGCGAGAAACCAAGTCATGGCAATGCAAGCCAAGAACAGCAGGAGCTCTTGGCCAGCTTGTTGCGGATTCAGATGTGACCACCAAAAAACGGGGTTGTTCATCATGCTAGGCGCAGTGGTCAAAGTTGATTTCCTTGAAAATTTTCAAACGTCGGCCAAGACACGAAGGTGCGCTTCAACACTGCGAGACAAGGCACTGAGGTTGTAGCCCCCTTCTAAGCAACTCACAATGCGGCCTTTGGCATATTTGCGCGCCATGTCTTTGATGCGCTGAGTCATCCACACATAGTCTTGTTCGACCAAGCCCAACTGCCCCAAATCGTCTTCTCGATGGGCGTCAAATCCTGCACTGATGAAAATGAGTTCGGGTCGATGGGCTTCTAAGCGTGGGATCCACATCATCTCGATCAATTCCCGTATGTCCATGCCCTTGGTGTAAGCAGGTACCGGCAAATTGACCAAGTTGGCGTCGTGCTTGAGGGCGCCGCCCTCAGGGTAAAACGGATGCTGAAAGAAGCTGACCATCAAAATACGATCGTCACCCGCCACAATGTCTTCGGTGCCATTGCCATGGTGCACATCAAAGTCAACAATGGCCACGCGCTTTAACCCATGACGCTCGAGTGCGTATTTGGCTGCAATGGCGACATTGTTGAAAAAACAAAAACCCATGGCCTTGTCGCGACAGGCATGGTGACCTGGCGGACGAATGGCACAGAAAGCATTTTCCAATTCACCCGCAATGACAGCATCGGTGGCATCCAAAGCCGCGCCAGCCGAGCGCAAGGCAGCTTTCCATGTGTGCGCGTTCATGGAGGTGTCTGGATCTAGCGCGGTGTGCGACGGCCCGCCCGCCTGCATGTCCTCGGCCAGTGCGTCACTCAAGCCCCTGAGCGAAGCCACATACATGCGGCCGTGGGCCAATTCAATGTCTGCCAAGGAAGCTGGCGATGGCTCTCTGCGATCTAAGGCGTGATCAAGCCCAGTGATGAGCAAGCGATCTTCAATGGCATCTAGGCGCTGGGGACACTCAGGATGACCCTCGCCCATTTCGTGCAGGCGACAATCAGAGTGTGTGAAATAACCAGTAGCGCCCATGGGTATTTTTATTCAAAAAGAGGGACAAAATGTGAAGCTATCAGCTTATCACGACACCTGCACGCATTTCAAAGGCTAAACTCAAGACATGCGAATTTTGTCTTTGATCTTGATCAGTTTGGGGCTGTGTATTTCAGCAGGCACACAAGCCGCCGAAAGTTCCAAAAAATCAAAGTCAAAAAATAAATCTTCCGTGCCTGCTACGGGAGCTTCTTATGCCAAAAGGCCCGATGCCGCGGCATGGGCTGAGCGTATGGCTCAGGAAAATCAGCTAGACCCCAAGTGGGTCAAAGCGCAATTGGCACAAGCCAAGCTGATTCCCAGTATTCCCAAGCTGATCTTGCCGCCAGCCCAGGTCAGTCAAAAAAATTGGGCGGCCTACCGTGCCCGCTTTATCGAACCCAAACGCGTTCAAGCAGGTCTTCAGTTTTGGCAGCGTCACCAAACGCTACTCCTGCAAGCCGAGCAAGCCTATGGTGTGCCACCATGGCTCATTGTGGGCGTCATCGGCGTTGAAACTTTTTATGGACAACATACAGGCAACTTCAGGGTTTTAGACGCCTTGAGCACGCTGACCTTTGACTTCCCTAAAGAACACCCAAGAGCCACAGAACGTCAGACCTTTTTCTCCAAAGAATTGGCACAATTTTTGATCATGGCGTCTAAGGAAAAAATCAATCCCACCAAGCTCAAAGGCAGCTACGCGGGTGCTATGGGACTGCCCCAATTTATGCCATCTAGTTGGGCCAACTTTGCAGTCGATTTTGATGGCGACAAACACATTGACTTGTTCAACAACCCTGCCGATGTCATTGGCTCTGTGGCCAATTACTTCAAAGCTTTTCAATGGCAGACTGGCATGCCCACACACTACCCAGTTAAGTTTGATGCTGCGCTTTTAGACATGGATGCCCTCATGGCACCCGATATCTTGCCAACTTTCAACGTCAACAGCTTTCAGACAAAAGGTGCTGTGATAGAAGGCGATGCTTTGTTACACAAGGGGCCATTGGCGTTGATTGAGTTACTCAACGGCAATGAACCACCCAGCTATGTGGCTGGCACAGAAAATTTCTACGCCATCACACGCTACAACTGGAGCAGCTACTACGCCATGGCGGTCATTGAGCTTGGACAGGCTGTGGCGCGAGAAATGCCAAGCAAGCCCTGAGAGCATTCACGCATGAACCCTTTGAACCCCAAAAAACTGCTGCTGACCAAGTGGACTGCGGTCACACCCATCGCCAAACAAAAGCACTTTTTGGTCAGCCGGGTGATTCAACCTGAACAGCCGACCGATCCGATTGAAGATGTGGAACTTGAAGCAGTGTTCTCCAAGGCCACACAAATCATTGCGTGGCGTGAACTGCAAAACGACAGTGTTTGGCGGCAGGGTTGGGTTTGATCAGGAGTCAGCCTTAAAGCCCAAGGCTGCCACCAAACGCTTTGCCATCTCTGAATCTTCTGCAAGACGGCGCGTGTGCTCAGCCGAGGTACTAGCCTCCAGGTTGGCGGCTAACGGTGTCACAAAGTCTCGAACGTCTTGCTGGCCCATGGCCTGGCGCAGCGCTGTATTCAGGTTTTGCCTGACAGCTTCGCTAATGCCTGCGGGTGCAAAGAATCCAAACCATTCGCGAACCATCAATTCACCGAAGCCTTGCTCGCGGAAAGTGGCGACATCGGGGGTGAAAACGGCACGATCTGGGCCAGAAGTAGCCAGAATTCGAATCTTGCCGGATTTGTGATGCTGCACCCAATCGCCCAGAGGCGAAGACATGCCCGCAAGTTGCCCGCCCATCACTTGAGGAATGGCAGGGCCAGAGCCCGCAAAAGGAACATTGGTGATTTGAAAACCACCCAACATGGCCAATCGACCTGCCAGCAAATGTGGCATGGATCCAGCCGCAGGGTTGCCAATGCTGGCTTTGCCTGGGTTGGCCTTGGCCCATTCGACAAAGTCTTTGATGTTCTTCACTGAATCGGGAACAGCAGGCCCCACGACAAAAGCGTGGTCAGTAGAGTGCCCAATACCGATAGGGGTCACATCGGATTGCGTGTAACTTAGTCGGCTATAAGAATGCGGATAAATGGTCAGCATGGAAGCGGGCGAATACAGAATGTGGCCCCCATCAGCCGCCGCAGCCTTGAGGGTGGTGACGCCAATCTGGCCACCAGCGCCGGGTTTGTTGTCCACGATGACATTGTTGGCGTAAGTGCCGCGCATCTTCTCAGCAATTCGGCGGGAAAAAGCATCGGTCGTGCCACCTGGCGGGAAACCCACAATGATGCGCAGATTTTCTAAGCGAGTTTGTGCAAAGTTGGGCAGATGGGTGAGGCCCAACGCACTGGCTAAGGCACCTTGCATCAATTGGCGACGGTTTGTCATGGGGTGAAACTCCTTGAGTCGTGTAAATGAATGTAACAAAGCGGGATTGAAACACTTCAAATAAGAAATTTACAGAGGGTATTTACTGAGCGCTAAAAGTCTTCTTGAGTCGCCCTGTCGAAGCGAATCAATTTGAATTTGTTTGGGAAGACTGTCCATAGAAATCTTCTAGTTTGTCCTATTGTCAGCTTGCGTTACCAATTTTGACCTGGTTAATTTGCGCCTGCGCTTTGACCAGTGAAGGCACCAATTCTTGTCCATAACCCAGCGCGCAAGCGGTTATCAAACTTTGATGCACGCTTGTGCCAACCAGCGAAGGTGCTTTCACACTTTCAGTCAGATGGACGTAGTAACGCAAATCTTTTGACGCGTTGTTCAACTCGAACTTCAAACCGGTGTAGTCACCCTCAAGCGTTTTGGCCATGGCTTGGAATAAACCAGAATTGACGGCACCTGCCGACACCACGCGAACCAATTGGCTCACATCGATACCTGCTTTGGCTCCTACCGCGAAGGCTTCAGCCGCAGCGGTGGTAATGGCTTGACCCAGAAAGTTGTTCAACAGCTTGATGACATGGGCCGCGCCAGTGTCACCGACGTGAAAAATATTTTCACAATAAGCCTTGAAGACGGGCTCAAGCTGCGCAAAAACTGCAGGGGAAGCGCCCACCATGGTGTTAAGTCGACCTTCCTCAGCCTCGACAGGCGATCGCGCCAATGGCGCGTCAACCAAAGTCATGCCAGCTTCATTGCAGCGGGCAGCCAGTCGGCGTGTTGAATCGGGTTCGCTGGTTGAAGCGTCCACAAGCAATAGCCCGACACGAGCTCTGCTCAAAATTCCTTGGGGGCCTTCAAGGGCAGCTTCGACCTGAGGTGTGCCAGTGACACAAATGATGACCGCATCACACGCAGACAAATCGGCGTGACAGCCCACAAGCTTTGCCCCTGCGGCGATTAGATCCTTCAATGGCTCTTGCTTAGAGTGCGCAGTCAAAGAAACTTGGAAACCTTTGGCCAGCAAATTCTTGGCAATGCCGTGCCCCATCAAACCTGATGCGCCAATAAATCCGATGTGCTTCATGTTTTGCTTTCTTGTGTTAATTGAAAAATTGGGAGGCCTGATTCATTCGGAAGCAATGGTTTACCCCAAGAGCTTTTAGATGACTTTAACCTAAAGTTTAAGGAGCAACCACTACTCGGTGTTGTGATCAAAACTTATCAGGAGACATGGACATGAAATTTTTGAAGCCTCTGCTTGGCGTGGTTTTTTCTTCGGTCATGGCTTTAAGCGCGTACGCGCAGCAAGCCCCTATTACGCTACACGGCGCGTCCCAATTTGGTGACGACCACGCTTTTACCAAAGCCATGGTTAAGTTTGAAGAATTGGTCAAGAAATATTACGGCAAGCCGGTCAATTTTGTACTGCACAAAAACAGCGAATTGGGTCTCGAAAAAGATTACTTCGCTTACATGAACCAAGGCAAAGCCGTTGATTACGCCATTGTTTCGCCTGCCCACATGTCTACTTTTTCTAAAGCAGCACCCTTCATCGACGCGCCCTTTTTGTTCAGCGATCTGAATCACTGGAACAAAGTGCTTGACCAAGACTTGCTCAAGCCGATTGCCGATGAAGTCGAGCAAAAAGCCGAAGTCCGTTTGATTGGCTATGCGGGCGGTGGTGTTCGCAATATTTTCTCCAACAAAGCTGCTGGTAATTTGAACGATCTCAAAAATCTGAAAGTACGCGTTCAAGGCGCACCCATCTGGAGCCGCACCTTCGCCGCTGTGGGCATGGCGCCTACCGTCATTGCTTACAACGAGGTCTATAACGCCATTCAAAACGGCGTGATCAATGCCGGCGAAAATGAAGCGGCTGGTGTTGAAGCCATGAAGTTTTACGAAGTGGCCCCTAGCATCTTGATGACACGCCATGCTATTACCATTCGCCCACTTTGCTTCTCAGTGAAGACTTTGAAGAAATTGCCTGCAGATTTACAAGCGGCCATCATTAAAGCCGGTAAAGAAGCTGGTGCCTATGGTCGTCAAATTGAGTCCTCTGAAGATCAGGCCAAACTGGATAAATACGCCAAAGAAGGTAAATTAAAACAAGTGCCTTTTACACAGCGTGCTGAAATGCAAAAACTGGTTGACCCTGTCATGGCCGCATACGCCAAAGAAGTGGGTGCTGATGTCATCTTCGCCAAAATCAACAGCTTGAAATAAAGCTGAATGAGGTAAAACGGGCAACCTCGGGTTGCCCGTTGTTTTTAAATCCCTGGAATGCCAATGCAAAAAATCCTTTCTTTGATCGATAGACTGCTTCATTTTTTGCTTATCACGACCGTGTTGCTTCTGATCATCCCGGTCAGCCTACAAATCTTTTCCCGATTCACCGAATTGATTCCACGGTACATGTGGACCGAAGAGATGAGTCGCTTCTTTTTTGTTTGGCTCATCATGCTCGGCGCTACATTGGGGGTGCGTGAACGTCTTCACTTTGATGTCGATTTTTTGCCTGAGCTTTCACCCCGCGCAACCCATGTGCTTCTGCGACTAAGCCAAACAGCCATGTTGGTTTTTTCTGTCGTCATTCTCTACTGGGGCATTGAGTTCACAAAGTTTGGCTGGAATCAAACTTCCGAGTTGGCAGAGATGCCCATGTGGTGGATCTTCATTGCCTGGCCCATTGCCGGTTTTTTGTGGATTGTTTTTATGCTGGATCACATCTTCAATTCGAGTGACATCAGCGAAAGTTCTAACCAGGGGTCCGTGATTTGAGCGCTTCACTTTTATCGCCTTCAATGGCGGCACTTGTTCTCTTTGGTAGTTTCTTTTTGCTGTTGGCAATTCGTGTCCCCGTTGCCTTTGCGCTCGGACTCGCGGCTTTGCCAGTCCTTATTTTGGAACCCCGCTTGTCTCCCATGGTCTTGTTCAATGAAATGTTCAAGTCATACAACTCGTTCATTTTGTTGGCTGTGCCCTTCTTTCTGCTAACGGCCAATTTGATGAACAGTGGCGGCATCACAGACCGATTAATGCGCCTATCGCGCGCCTTGGTGGGCCACTTTCCAGGTGGGCTTGCACAGATCAATGTGATCTTGTCGGTTTTCTTTGCAGGCATCTCTGGTTCATCAACAGCCGATGCGGCCAGCCAGGGCAAGCTCTTCATTGAGGCACAAGTCAAGGAAGGCTACGACTTGTCTTTCTCGATCGCAATCACGGCAGTTTCTACGGTGCTGGCCGTCATCATTCCGCCATCGATCTTGATGGTGGTCT
>CALCBL010000494.1 GCA_937897495.1 uncultured Burkholderiales bacterium | reverse complement strand
AATTTCACTTTCAAAACAGACGCATTCACATGACTCAGCCATTCTGGTTGATCGGGGTGGTTTTCCAAATCCATGCGCGACACAAATGTTTCGTAGCCACCCACAATGACCATGATGAGCAGGTTTGAAATCATGACCACGTCAATGAGCGCCAAGACCACCAGCATGATGATGGTCTCATTCAATTGCGTGATGGGGGCGTCAACTTTGTAACCAATGCCAGAGATCAAAGCTTGAAGGGCTGTTTGACTGCCAAATACGGCTTCCAAAAGATGCACCAACTCCACCCAAAAATGAAACACATAAACACCTTGCGCCAAAATCAAGCCGAGGTAGAGGGGAAGTTGCAGCCACCGGCTGGCAAAAATCAGCTTAGGCAGGGGGCGGAGGTCCGTTTTTTTGGGATGAGGTTGTGGGTTTGAAGCCATGGATGATCTTTAAGAGTTTGTTTGATTTTAAAGCCGTGCCTTTGCATAAATGTGTCGGTTTTGGCAAGATATGAAAGAATACTGTCAGTCAGGGCTTTGTAAGAGCCAAGCACGACATTCAGCACTACTAATTTGAATAAGTTCCCCAGGAGACACAGAATGAGCGCCACCCTTTACCAGCCCAGTGCTGACTTCGTTAAAAATGCACACATCTCAGGCATGCCGGCTTATCAAGCCCTTGGCAATGAGGCTGAAGCCGATTACGAGGGCTACTGGGCTCGGCTGGCCAAGGAGTTCATTTCTTGGAAAACCCCCTTTACCAAGGTTTTGGATGAATCCAAAGCGCCTTTCTTCAAATGGTTCGAAGACGGCACCCTGAATGCCTCGTACAACTGCCTAGACCGCAATGTGGAAAAAGGCCTAGGCAATAAAACCGCCCTCATTTTTGAAGCCGACGGCGGTGAAATCACACGCATTACCTACAGCGAATTGCTGGCTAAAACCTGCCAAATTGCCAACGGCCTCAAATCCATCGGCATCCAAAAAGGCGACCGCGTCATCATTTACATTTCCATGTCCATTGATGGCGTGGCGGCCATGCAAGCCTGCGCCCGCATTGGCGCCACACACTCCGTGGTGTTCGGTGGGTTCTCAGCCCAGTCATTGCGCGATCGCATTGAAGATACTGGCGCCAAAGCAGTGATTACAGCCGACCACCAAATTCGCGGTGGCAAGCAGTTGCCATTGAAATCCATTGTGGACGACGCCATTGCATTGGGCGGTTGCGGCAGCATCAAAGATGTGTTGGTGGTGAAGCGCAGCGGCGCCGATATCGCCATGACGTCAGGTCGCGACACGTGGATGCACGACTTGGTGGCCAAGCAAGCCACCACCTGCGAACCAGAATGGGTGGGTGCTGAGCATCCCTTGTTCTTACTCTACACCTCAGGCTCTACAGGCAAGCCCAAAGGCGTTCAGCACTCTACAGGCGGTTACTTGTTGCACGCAGCCCTGACCACCAAGTGGACCTTCGACTTGAAACAAGACGACGTGTTTTGGTGCACGGCCGACATCGGTTGGGTCACAGGTCACACCTACATTACCTACGGCCCCCTTGCATTGGGCGGCACAGAAATTGTGTTTGAGGGCGTGCCCACATTTCCAGACGCAGGCCGCTTTTGGAAAATGATTCAAGACCACAAGGTCTCTATTTTTTACACGGCGCCTACTGCCATTCGCTCTTTGATCAAGGCTGCTGAAGCCAACGATGCTGTGCATCCAAAGAGCTACAACTTAAGCAGTTTGCGCTTACTGGGTTCCGTGGGCGAGCCCATCAACCCTGCTGCTTGGGAGTGGTACCACAAGCATGTGGGCGGCGGTAACTGCCCCATTGTCGACACCTTCTGGCAAACCGAAACCGGTGGCCACATGATCACGCCACTGCCTGGCGTGACGCCCATGGTGCCGGGTTCTTGCACACTTCCTTTCCCGGGCATACAAGCGGCCATCGTGGACGAAACAGGCAAAGACATGCCCAACGGCCAAGGCGGTATCTTGGTGGTTAAGCGCCCATGGCCTTCCATGATTCGAACCATCTGGGGTGACCCAGAACGCTTTGTGAAGAGCTACTACCCAGCCGATTTTCAAGGTAAGTATTACTTGGCCGGCGACGGTGCCATTCGCGATGCTGAGTCTGGTTATTTCACCATCACGGGCCGCATTGACGACGTGTTGAATGTGTCGGGCCACCGCATGGGCACCATGGAAATTGAATCGGCCTTGGTCAGTTGCACCGAGCTGGTGGCGGAAGCTGCGGTGGTCGGTCGCCCCGATGAAACAACCGGCGAAGCCATCTGTGCGTTTGTGGTGCTCAAGCGCCCCTTGCCCACTGGCGACGAAGGCAAGGCCATTGCCAAACAATTGCGCGATCACATTGCCAAAGAAATTGGCCCGATTGCCAAGCCCAAGGACATTCGCTTTGGCGAGAACTTGCCCAAAACACGCTCAGGCAAAATCATGCGCCGTTTGCTGCGCAGCTTGGCCAAAGGCGAGGAAATTACGCAAGACATCAGCACCTTGGAAAACCCAGCCATCTTAGGCCAGCTGGGTCAAACGTATTGATCGGAGTGCTTACTTGGGGGCCAATCGAATGGCACCATCCAAGCGAATCACTTCACCATTGAGCATGTCATTTTCCAAAATGTGTTTCACCAACTTGGCGTAATCATGGGGTGTTCCTAGACGGCTAGGAAAGGGGACAGCCGCTGCCAATGCGTCTTGTACTTCTTGAGGCATGCCAAACACCATGGGCGTGCCAAAAATACCAGGCGCAATGGTCATGTTGCGAATGCCGTTGCGTGCTAAATCGCGCGCAATGGGCAAGGTCATGCCTACCACGCCGCCTTTAGACGCGGCGTATGCCGCCTGCCCAATTTGACCATCATAGGCTGCCACTGAGGCCGTGGAAATCATCACACCGCGTTCGCCTGTGGCTTCGGGTTCGTTCTTGCACATGGCCTCAGAGGCCAAGCGAATCATGTTGAAGCTGCCAATCAAATTGACGGTGATGGTTTTGCTAAATACCGCCAGTGAATGCGCGCCATTTTTACCCACTGTTTTTTCGGCAGGGGCGATGCCAGCACAATTTACCAAGCCAACCAATTTGCCAAGCGACACAGCCTTGGCAACGACAGCTTGACCGTCGGCCTCGTTGCTAACGTCGCACTTGACGAAAGCGCCGCCTAATTCTTTGGCGATGGCCTCGCCTTTTTCAGCTTGCATGTCCGCAATGACCACTTTGCCGCCATGGGCCGCCAACATGCGGGCAGTGCCTTCGCCCAGACCTGATGCGCCGCCCGTCACGATGAAAACCTTGTCTTGGATGTCCATGGATGCCCCTTGATGAATTGACCTTACGTTAACGTCAATTATGCATGGGGGATGCAAATGAAAACTATCGCACTCATAAGTAATCCCAATCAGGGTTGTCACTATTAGGGTTTACGATAGGCCTCAATGAGTTTTCTCATTAAGCATTTTTTAAAACCATCCTCTAGGTAACACCATGACACTTATCAATACGCAAGTTCAGCCCTTCAAAACCCAAGCTTTCCACAACGGCAAGTTCATTGAAGTTTCAGACGCCAGCCTCAAGGGCAAATGGTCTGTTTTGATTTTCATGCCAGCCGCTTTTACTTTCAACTGCCCTACAGAAATTGAAGACGCTGCAGACAACTACCCAGCCTTCCAAAAGGCCGGTGCCGAGGTGTACATCGTGACCACCGATACCCACTTTTCACACAAAGTGTGGCACGAGACTTCACCCGCAGTGGGCAAAGCCAAGTTCCCATTGGTGGGCGACCCGACACACACCCTCACCAATGCGTTTGGCGTGCATATTCCTGAAGAAGGCCTGGCTTTGCGCGGTACCTTCATCATCAACCCAGAAGGCACGATCAAGACCATGGAAGTGCACTCCAACGAGATCGCTCGTGACGTGTCAGAAACATTGCGCAAGTTGACTGCCGCTCAGTACACAGCAGCCAACCCTGGTCAAGTGTGCCCTGCTAAGTGGAAAGAAGGCGCTAAGACTTTGACACCTTCACTCGACTTGGTCGGCAAGATCTAAATTCGAACACATCACTGAAAAGTTCAACGCCCTGAACTCAGGGCGTTGAGCGTAAGCCTGTGCAGCGCACCGACTTGAATTTGAAATTGCATCAGGAAAAAATACCATGTTAGACGACACCCTCAAATCGCAATTGCAAACCTACTTGGGCATGCTGAGAAACCCCATCCGCTTGATCGCCACGTTAGACGACAGCGAGACCGGCGTTGAGATGCGCAGCTTGCTAGAGACCATCGTGGCTTTGTCAGACAAAGTGACGCTGGACACATCAGGTTCGGATGTCCGCACACCTTCATTTGTCGTAGTCCGAGAAGGCGAAACCCAAGGTGTTCGATTTGCAGGCTTGCCACTTGGCCATGAGTTCACCTCCTTGGTCTTGGCCTTGTTGTGGACGGGTGGCCATCCCCCCAAAGTAGAGCAAGACGTGCTCGACGCCATCAGGGCGCTAGACGGCGATTTCAACTTTGAGGTCTACATGTCCTTGTCCTGTCACAACTGCCCTGACGTGGTTCAGGCTTTGTCGCTCATGGCCATTTTCAATCCCAAAGTGAAGACCGTGGTCATTGAAGGCGGCGCCTTCCAGCAAGAAGTGACTGAGCGCGAAATCATGGCCGTACCCATGGTATTTTTAAATGGCAAGGTGTTTGGTTCAGGCCGCATGTTGGTGGAAGAAATTGTGGCCAAAATCGACACGGGTTCTGCAAGCCGCGAAGCCGCCAAAATCAATGCCAAAGAAAACTTCGATGTGCTGATTGTGGGCGGTGGTCCGGCTGGCGCTGCAGCCGCCGTTTATGCCGCACGCAAAGGCATTCGCGTGGGTGTGGCAGCAGAACGTTTTGGCGGTCAGGTGAACGACACCATGGCCATTGAAAACTACATTTCAGTTTTGGAAACTGATGGTCCTAAATTTGGCGCAGACATGGAAGCCCAAGTGCGTCACTATGGTGCTGACATCATGAATTTGCAGCGCGCGGCAAAAATTATTCCGGCTGAAGAGGAGGGCGGTCTGATTCAAGTGCAAATGGAAAATGGGGGTGTCTTGAAAGCCCGCACGGTTATTTTGTCGACCGGAGCCAGATGGCGCAATGTCAATGTGCCCGGCGAGCAAGAATACAAAAACAAAGGCGTGGCCTATTGCCCGCATTGCGATGGTCCCTTGTTCAAAGGCAAACGCACCGCAGTGATTGGCGGTGGCAATTCTGGCATTGAAGCCGCCATCGATTTGGCAGGCATCGTGGCGCATGTCACCGTGATTGAATTTGCCGACCAGCTCAAAGCCGATGCCGTGTTGGTCAACAAGCTGAAAAGCCTGCCCAACGTGACGGTTCACACCAACGCGCAGACCACCGAAATTACAGGTGACGGCAGTGTGGTCAATGGCATTGGCTTTAAGGATCGTGTCACTGGCCAAGAGCAGCACATTGCCTTGGAAGGTGTGTTTGTTCAAATTGGCCTGATTCCCAACACCGAGTTCTTGAAAGACACATTAGAGCTGTCTAAGTTCGGCGAAATTGTGGTCGATGCCAAAGGCCACACCAATGTGCCCGGCGTGTTTGCCGCCGGCGATTGCACCACCGTGCCATTCAAACAAATTGTGATTGCAGCTGGCGACGGTGCCAAGGCGGCACTCAGTGCGTTTGATCACCTGATTCGGACGCCGGTGGCGGCTTAAGTTGGGAGCTAATTTGCGGGTTTTTGCGAACATAGGCCAAGGCAAACGCCAACCATCCTAGGATGAAACAGGTGCCTCCCCAAGGCACCAAGCTTCTGAAAGTTTGGACGTCGTACCATGCGCGTATCAGAATGTTGATCGAAAACATCAAGCAACCTAGCAAGAACAGAACGCCTGCTGCCAGCAGGCGTTTTTCGCTCGGCCTAGATTGCCCCAAGATGCCCACCAAAATAAGGCCAATTGAATGAAATTGCAGCAAGTTCAAGCTGGCTTGGACCATGGCGGGTGAACTGCCGATTAAACTGTTGCCATGCGAAGCGTAAGCTGACGCAATGACCGACAGGGCTGCCATGAAAGCGCCCATCGCAATGAACCCCTTTGGCCAAGACTGCAAAGTTGTTTGTTGAAGGTGTTCCATTAAAACCAATGCATTTCAAAATTAGATTCGACATTATGCAAGTGAAGTCATGGGCCTTAAGGCCAATTCCTGTTTGGCCAGATGTGCTCAAGCTCATTGCGTGCCGCATGAGTTTGATCGGTGTACTTATTTTGACGGGCTGTGCCAGCGTCAAAGCGCCTGAGACAAATGTTGTCAAAACGCCTGGTGCCATTGAGACAACTTCGACAGGCACAACGCCAGTCGTACCCATCGCGATTGAACCTGTGGTACCCCTCAAAGTTTTGCATTTGGGTTTGGCTTTGGGAAGCGGTGCTGCGCGAGGATTTGCACATGTGGGAGTGATACAAGTTTTGGAGGAGGCTGGCATTCAACCCGACTTGGTTGTCGGTACGTCCGCTGGCAGTTTGGTTGCCGCTTTGTATGCCAGTGGCAAAAACAGCACCCAACTCAGGCGTGTGGCAGAGACCATGGAAGAAGCGGAAATTACTGATTGGATGATGCCCATTCTGAATCGGGGCGCGCTAAGAGGCGAAGCCTTGGCGCGCTACGTGAATACACAAGTGGGAGGCCGCCTGATTGAGCAAATGAAAATACCCTTGGGCATTGTGGCCACTGATTTGCACAACGGCGAACCCATGCTGTTTCAAAGAGGTAACACCGGATCAGCTGTGAGGGCCTCTAGCGCAGTGCCGGCTGTATTTCAACCAGTCAAAATTGGAACCAGAGAGTATGTGGATGGTGGCTTGGTTTCTCCCGTTCCAGTTCGGCAGGCGCGTGAAATGGGTGCCAATGTGATCATTGCCGTTGATATTTCCACTGACCCCGAAGGCAGCCCCGCATCGGATACGTTTCAAATATTGATGCAGACCTTCAATATCATGGGCAAAAGCTTGAACACCGTTTTGTTGAAAGATGCCGATGTGGTGGTCAAACCAGCATTGATGGGTGTGAAGAGTGCTGACTTTGCGGCTAGGCGCAAGTCCATCGAGGCGGGTAGGGAGGCGATGCTCAAAGCCATGCCAAAGCTAAAACAAATCTTGAGTGGCTATGCTGCCAAGCCTTAAAAAGGGCTGGAAAGTCAGAAACAAAAAAGCCGGTTCTAAAACCGGCTTTTTGTCAGAGAAAGGCCAGAGCGAATCAGACCTTTTTCAGAGAACGTTAATTAACGCTTTTTGGCAGCTGTCTTAGCAGTTGCAACAGCTGTGTTGGTCACAGCAGCCATGTTGGCTTCAGCCATGTCAGTGGCTTGCTTCACAGCTTTTTGAACTGATTCGTAAGCATTGTTAGCGGCGTTCACGGCGCTTTTCATCATGGCAACTGCTGTCTCAGAGCCAGCAGGGGCGTTTGAAGTTGTAGAGTCAACCAAGTTAGCGAACTGCTTTTGAGCAGCAGCTGTTTGGGCTTCCAAAGCTTTTGTGAATTCGTTAGAAGTGCCAGAAGCGATGTCATAGAGGTGACGGCTGTAAGCAGCTGTTTTCTCAGCCAAAGGCTGGAACAGGTTAGCTTGCAAAGCCATCAATTCTTGGGCGTCTTTCACGCTCAATGCAGCTTTGGTGCTGTGAGCTGACTCGCTCAAGGCAGCTTTAGTGGCTGTCAAGTTCAACTCGACCAATTTTTCCATGCCTTCGAAGGCTTTGGATGTCAAACCGAAAAGGGTTTCGACATTGGCTTTGTGTGAAGCAACGATTTGTTCTGTAGTCATCATGATTTCTCCGTTAATTTAAAAAGTTAAAAGTCTAAAAAGTCTCAATGGGACTGCTCTGAACCGGCTTTGCTTGTCGCTTGGCCTAACATCTTGTTGCAGTGCAGCATGGGTTGGATTTTAGGGGCTCTGAAACCAATTACAAGAGGTTTTTGTTGCAATGCAGCATTTTAGAGTCGGCGTTCTAGAAATTGAATTCATGCGAAAAGGTCACAATTCAGCCATGAAAGCTTTCTACTCCGACCACTTTGTTTTGCCTTTGCCAGAGGGGCATCGCTTTCCCATGGCCAAGTACAGCATGCTGCGCAACAAAATGACCACTGCCATTCAAGAGGTGCAAATGCTGGAGGCGCCTGCCGCCTCGGACGGCGAGTTAGCCCTGGCGCATTCCCCTGAATACGTTCAGGCTGTTAAATCGGGAAGTCTGAGCCCGCAAGCTCAAAGGGAGATTGGATTTCCTTGGACGCCGGCCATGGCAGAGCGGTCGCTTCGATCTGTGGGCGCTTCTGTGGCCGCAGCCAGAGTGGCCATGAAAGAGGGCATTGCGGGCAACTTGGCCGGTGGCACACACCATGCCAGTGCGGCGCAAGGGGGTGGATTTTGTGTTTTCAATGACATTGCCGTTGCGGCCAGGGTGCTCCAGATGGAGCATTTTCGGGTTTCAAAACAGACTCTCAAAGTCATGGTGGTCGATTTGGATGTCCACCAAGGCAATGGCACAGCCAGTATCTTTGCCTCAGATGCCAGTGTTTTTACCTTGTCTTTGCATGGCGAAAAGAACTTTCCATTCAGAAAAGTCAACAGCGACCTGGATGTGGGTTTGCCAGATGGTTGTTCAGACCCAGCTTACTTAGAAGCTTTGGATCAAGCCCTTGAGCAGGCATCCAGTCGCTTTTCGCCCGACTTTTTAATCTATTTGGCAGGTGCAGACGCCCATGAGGGAGACCGGCTTGGCAGGCTCAAACTGACGGAGGCGGGCATGGCGGCCAGAGATCAAAGGGTGTTTGATTGGGCCCAAGCCAAAAAAATACCCATGATCATTTGCATGGGGGGTGGCTATGGCCATGACTTAGAGACGACCGTGGCGGTGCAAATGAACACATGGCGCTTGGCGCATTTGCACTGGCTTCACTGGCAAAATCGAGGCTTCTGACAAAGCATCACACAATTCCAAAATGGACAGTACCAAACCGCAAGCGAAGCCCCGAAGTGACTACCGCGCTTTTCGCCCCATCACTACCCGGTGGATGGACAACGACGTGTATGGCCATGTGAACAATGTTGTTTACTACAGTTGGTTTGACACGGCTGTCAATGCGCACCTGATTGAGCAGGGTGTGTTGGACATTCACCAAGGTGAAACCATTGGCTTGGTGGTAGAAACGCAATGCAATTATTTTGCACCGCTGGCATTTCCCCAGACCATCGAGGCTGGCATCAGGGTGGCGCATCGCGGCACATCCAGTGTGAAATACGAAGTGGGCTTGTTTGCAAAAGATGCGCCGTTCACTGCGGCATGCGGGCACTTTGTTCATGTCTATGTCAGCAAACAAACTCGCAGGCCGCAAGCCCTGTCTGAATCATTTATCAAAGTATTGGAGGCACTCTCATGAAAGAACTAACTACAACCCAAGTGAGCACGGTCATCTCTGACCCTGGCAGCGTCGATGCGGCGATCTTGAGCCGATTTTCTACGCGAGCCTATTTGAACAAGCCTGTCGAGAAGGCTGTGTTGGAGGATTTGTTGCAAGTTGCAGCACGTTCACCCAGTGGCACCAACACACAGCCTTGGAAAGTTTATGTGCTGCAGGGCGCCGCCAAAGACAGATTGGTGAGCGAAGTTTGTGAAGCGCACAATGCCATGGCTGCCAATCCTGCATTGGCCGCTGAGCATGCAGAAGAATACGACTACTACCCAAGCAAATGGGTGAGCCCCTATATCGACAGACGCCGTGAGTGTGGCTTTGGTTTGTACGGTGTGCTGGGAATAGGCAAGGGCGATAAAGAAAAAATGCATTTGCAGAGCCAACAAAACTTCCGATTTTTTGGGGCACCTGTGGGCCTGATCTTCACCCTCGACAAAGTCATGGGCCGCGGCAGTTTGCTCGATTACGGCATGTTCTTGCAAAGTCTGATGGTGGCAGCCAGGGCCCGTGGTTTGCACACATGCCCGCAAGCCGCGTGGAATAACTTTTCAAAAATAATTTACAAGCATGTGGGTGCGGGTGAAAACGAAATGATGGTGTGTGGCATGTCATTGGGCTACGCCGATGAGGCTGCACTGGTGAATACGTTCAAGACCACGCGCGTCGACGCCAGCACCTTCACGCATTGGATTGAATGAGTTTTTGGCTGATTCAGTGCTTGAATGGTCTCAGCCATGCAAGCACATTGTTCATCATGGCTGCGGGTTTGACGCTGGTATTTGGCGTCACCCGCATTGTCAATTTTGCGCACGGCAGTTTTTACATGCTGGGCGCATTGGTCGCCGGCACCTTAGTCACCCAATGGCTGCCTGCTTGGTCTGAGCATGGCAGCACTTACCTGTTGGCCATGTTGTTGGGTGCAGCTTCGGCTGCATTGTTAGGCGGCTTCACAGAAGTTTTCTTGTTTCGGCCATTGCGCCATTCGCCACCGTTATATCCCTTGGTGGCCACCTTTGGTTTGAGTTTGGTCATTCACGACGTTTTGCTTTGGGCCTTGGGGCCTGGTGAAGTTTTTGCACCGCGTTTTCCGGGTTTAAAGGGTGCTGTTCAAGTCGGCGAAGATTTCTTTCCTCAATGGCAAATTGTGACGCTCTGTTTGGGTCCTGTTGTGTGGGCTGCGTTGCATCTCCTGCTCACTCAAACCAAGTGGGGACAGCGCGTTCGTGCTGCCACGCAAGACAGAGACATGCTGGATGCCTTGGGTGTTAACCCAGCACCGCTTCTTTTGAGTGTGGTGGTTTTGGGTTGTGGCCTTGCAGGTTTGGCGGGTGCTTTGCAATTGCCAAGAGAACCTGCTAATTTGCAAATGGACTTGCAAATGGTGGTCGAGACTTTTGTGGTGGTGGTGATGGGCGGTCTGGGCAGCATTGCTGGCGCTTTTTTTGCAGCCATCTTGATTGGCTGTGTGCATGCTTTTGGCATACACTTTTTTCCGCAGGCCACTTTGGTCTTGGTGTTTTTAACCATGGCCTTGGTGCTGGCGGTCAGGCCCCAAGGTTTGATGGGAGAACTGCCAGGTGCGGCGCCCCGCGAAAAGGTCACGCCATTTCAATTGGGTGGTGACAATCAATTTTTCAAATGGATAGGCTGGATGGTATTGGTCGCTAGCGGCATCGTCCTGCTCACTGCTGGTGAATACACGCAAAGTGTCTTGGAAAATGTGCTCATCATGATGCTCTTTGGTCTGAGTTTGCAGTGGATGATGGCCTTGTCAGGGTGGGTCAGTTTTGGCCACGCAGCTTATTTTGGCCTTGGTGCATATGCTGCGGCATTAAGTCATTTGCATTGGCACTTCAATGCAATCATGGCTGCTATGGCGGGTGTGGTGGCTGCTTTCTTGGCGGCGCTTTGTATGGGCAAATTACTTCAGCGCAGTACGGGCGTTTATTTGGCCATGTTGTCATTGGCCTTTGCCCAAATGGTGTGGGCCACTGCCAGTCAATGGGTGTCCTTCACGGGAGGCGACAACGGTTTGATTGGTTTGCAATTTTTTGACGGCATGTCGCGTTGGATTTTTCAAGTGGTCCTTATTTTGTTGTGCTTTGTGACCTTGTTCGGGTTCTCGCGACTGATTCGATCTAGTTTTGGGGCAGCCTTGCAGGCTGGGCGCGATGCCCCTCAAAGGGCGCAAGCCAGCGCACTGAATGTCGCCAACTTGAACCAGCGTGTATTTTTAATGAGCGCTGGCTTGGCGGGTTTGTCGGGCGCTTTGTGGGCCATGAGCAAAGGTGCTGTCTTTCCTTCTGTGGCGTCTGTTTCCAATTCAGTAGATGCCCTGATGGTCGTTTTATTGGGTGGGGTGCATCAGCTTTGGGGTGCATTTGCAGGCAGTCTATTTTTGGTGGGAGTGGGCTCAGAAATAGGGCGATATTTTGAGTACTGGCGAGGCAGTTTGGGTCTGCTCATCATGCTGTTGATGGTCTTTGCACCCGAGGGAATTTTGGGTCTCAGAAAATTCGAAAAACACGCTGCTAGTAGAGCCCTATGAAAACCGTCTTGAGAGTCGAAGGACTGCGGCAAAACTATGGCGGTGTCCAAGCGCTCAGGGGCGTGAGCTTTGAGCTACAAGCTGGTGAATGTGTGGCCCTGATCGGACCCAATGGCGCGGGCAAGTCAACCTGCTTTGCTTGTTTGGCAGGCCAACAAAAAGCGCTAGCGGGAAGCCTTGTGTGGCGTGGGCATGATT